>NZ_JAFKIC010000126.1 GCF_017306585.1 Mesorhizobium sp.
GCAAGGGGAGAAGGGGGCGTTGGTGCTACCCCTGCGAGGGCGTGAACCGCGCCACCAGCGTGTGGCTTTCCGCAGGATAGATGAAGCGGACATGCGTCACCGGGTGCTCCGCGCTCCAGGTGCGGCGCTCGACCACAAGGCAAGGCGCGCCGGGATCGATATCCAGTGCGTCGGCGGTGTTCTCGTCGGCGGCCATGGCGCGGATACGGTGCTCGGCCTCGCTCCAGGGCACGCGGCCGATCAGCCAGGGGCCGGCCGCGATTTCAACGAACTCTTCGTCCCCGGCCTCCGCCACGGCTGACAGATTGATCAGCCGCTGCTCGAGGGCGAACGGCCGCTCGCCGGCAAAATGCAGGCCTTCGAGGCTCAACACCGGGCCAGGAGCGGAGAGCCCCAACAGCGTCCTGTCTTCGGCATTGCCGCGCCGTTTGACGCGTTCCAGTCGCTCGTAGCGATAGGGCAGCCCGAGCGCTTCGACCTCGATCCTGATGTCATGCAGTTCCAGCACAGCCGCTTGCGACTGCGGCTGGCGCACGAAACTGCCCGAGCGCCGCCGCCGCTCGATCAACCCGGCCTTGGCGAGTTGTGACAGCGCCTTGTTCACCGTCATGCGCGAGCAATTGTACTCATCCGTCAGTTCGTGCTCGAACGGAATGCGATGGCCTGGCGGCCAGGCGCCCGAAAGTATCTTTTCCCTGATGTCGGACAGGATACGCTGATGCAGCGAGATGGTCTCGCTGGCCTCGGCATCGTCTGTCTCGACAAGACTCATCGGGTATCAGCCTTGCGAAAGCGAGGTTATCACGTCGCGGAATCGCTTCGCGATCGCGTCACGCTTGGCATGCCTGCCGCCGCTGACCTGTTTTTTCCCGTGCACCCAGACGCAGTCGACCTTGCTGCCGTTGGCGAAGATCCAGGCGTCGAGGATCGCGTCGCCCGCCTTGCCGGCAAGCGAGGGGTGGCCGGCATCGAGCGAGACGAAGTCCGCCGCATCGCCGGCGGCAATCCGTGCCGGCCCGGCGCCGAGCGCGACGCTGCCGCCATCGAGCGCCGCATCGAACAGCGCACGCCCGGTCGAGCCACCGGCACGCGCCAGGACATTGCGGGCACGGTGGGCTAGGCGTTGCGAATATTCGAGCTGGCGCAATTCATCGGGCAGCCCGATCAGCACGTTGGAATCCGAGCCGACGCCGAAGCGGCCGCCATGTTCGATGAACAGCGGCGCCGCGAAAGTACCGTCGCCCAGATTGGCCTCGGTGATCGGGCAAAGACCGGCAATCGCGCCGCTCCGGGCCATCGCGACGGTTTCCGCCTCGGTCATGTGGGTGGCGTGTATCAGGCACCAGCGCTTGTCAACCGTGGCATGGCCAAGCAGGAATTCGACCGGGCGCGCGCCGGACCAGGCAAGACAATCCTCGACCTCCTTCACCTGCTCGGCGACGTGGATGTGGATCGGTCCGCCCGGCGCCATGGCGGCGACCTCACGGAGTTCTTCGGGCGTTGCCGCACGCAGGCTGTGCGGCGCGACGCCGACCACGCCTTGATTCAAGGAGCGAACGGCTTCCCGGCTCTGTTCAACAAGCCGGGCGAAGCGATTCACGTCGTTGATGAATCGCCTCTGGCCATCGTTCGGCGTTGCGCCGCCAAAGGCGGAATGCGCGTAAAATACCGGCAGCAGCGTCAGGCCGATGCCCGTGTCGCCGGCCGCGGCAGCGATGCGCTCGGCCATTTCGGCGAGGTTGGCGTAGGGTGTCCCGTCGCGGTCATGGTGCAGGTAGTGAAATTCGCCGACGCGCGAAAAGCCGGCTTCCAGCATTTCGACATAGAGCTGGGCGGCCACGGCCTCGACCTGATCGGGAGTCATCGACAAGGCGAAGCGGTACATCACCTCGCGCCAGCTCCAGAAACTGTCGGCGGAGGGGCCGCGCAACTCGGCCAGGCCCGCCATGCCGCGCTGGAAGGCGTGGCTGTGCAGATTGGGCATGCCGGGCAGCAGGATGGAATGGCGTTCGTCACCGGCATGGGCGGATGTGCCAGCCTCGACCGTGGCTATGCGTCCGCCCTCCAGGGTGATCCGCACATTGTCCTGCCAGCCTCCGGGCAGCAGTGCCTGTTCCGCAAAGATCGCCGTCACGTCCAAACTCCCGAATTCGAATGCAAGCGCGATGATGCCACTTGCGTCGCGTTTCAATATGTATATACATAATCGCCATCCTTTCAAATGGAAAAGATGATGGGTGGAGAAAACAGGAAGAGCGGGCTTCGGCTCTGGCGCAACGCGCGGCTGGCGACCTTGGCGCAGGGCGCGCCTGGTCTCGGTATCGTCGAGAAGGGCGCGATCGCTGTTCGCGACGGGCTCATCATCTATGCCGGCGCCGAAGCCGATATGCCGGCTGCTGCCTTGCATGGCGCCGAGACGGTCGATTGCGAAGGACGCTGGATCACGCCGGGTCTGATCGACTGCCACACGCATCTCGTCTATGCCGGCAATCGTGCCAACGAGTTCGAGATGCGGCTGGCCGGCGCCACCTATGAAGAGGTGGCGCGGGCAGGGGGCGGCATCGTCTCCTCGGTCAAGTCACTGCGTGCGGCCAGCGAGAGCGAGCTCGTCGCCCAGACGCTGCCGCGCCTCGATGCGCTGATCGCCGAAGGCGTCACATCAGTAGAAGTCAAGTCAGGCTACGGCCTCGATCTTGAAAACGAGAAGAAATCGCTGCGCGCCGCCCGCCGGCTGGGCGAGGAACGCCCGGTCACCATACGCACAACATGTCTGGCCGCCCATGCACTGCCGCCCGAAGCCAAGGGCGACAAGGATGCCTTCATCGATCTGGTCGCCGAAACAATCCTGCCGGCAGTTGCCGCCCAAGGCCTGGCCGATGCGGTGGATGGCTTTTGCGAAGGCATCGCTTTCTCTCCGGAACAGATGGCCCGCGTTTTCGACAAGGCAAAAGCGCTCGGCCTGCCGGTGAAGCTGCATGCCGACCAGCTTTCCAACCTGCATGGCGCTGAACTCGCCGCCCGATATGGCGCGTTGTCGGCCGATCATCTCGAATACACCGACGAGGCGGGCGCCGAGGCAATGGCCCGGGCCGGTACCGTGGCCGGCATTCTGCCCGGGGCGTTCTATTTTATCCGCGAAACCAAGAAGCCGCCGATCGAGCTGTTCCGCCACCACGGCGTGAAGATGGCTGTCGCTACCGACTCAAATCCCGGCACCTCGCCGCTGACGTCGCTGCTGCTGACCATGAACATGGCTGCGACGCTCTTCGGCATGACCGTCGATGAATGCCTGGCTGGCGTCACGCGCGAGGCCGCCCGCGCGCTGGGTCTGCTCGACAAGGCCGGCACGCTGGAAGCCGGAAAATCCGCCGATCTCGCCATCTGGGACATCGAGCGTCCGGCTGAACTCGTTTACCGCATGGGCTTCAACCCGCTCCATGCCCGCATCTGGAGAGGACAATGACCGAACTCGTACTGAAGCCTGGCAATGCAACGCTGGCCGACTGGCGCGCCATTTACCGGGGCGCCGTGCCGAAGCTCGACGCCGCCTGCCGGCCAAAGATCAAGGCCAGTGCCGAGGCTGTCGCGCGCATCGTCGCCAAGGGCGAGCCGGTCTATGGCATCAACACCGGCTTCGGCAAGCTGGCCAGCGTGCGCATTCCGGCAAGCGATCTCGAAACGCTGCAGCGCAACATCGTGCTCTCCCATGCCGCCGGCGTCGGCGAGCCGATGCCGGTCGCCGTCGTCCGGCTGATGATGGCGCTGAAGCTCGCCAGCCTGGCGCAGGGCGCCTCCGGCGTCCGCGCCGAGACCATCGAACTGCTCGAAGCGATGCTGGCCAATGACGTCATTCCGGTCGTGCCGGCGCAGGGATCCGTCGGCGCTTCCGGCGACCTCGCGCCGCTGTCGCATATGACGGCTGTCATGATCGGTGTCGGCGAGTGTTTTACCCCGCATGGCCGTTTCCCGGCCAAGGTCGCCTTTGTCTCGCACGGGCTGGAACCGGTCACCCTTGGCGCCAAGGAGGGGCTGGCACTGCTCAACGGCACCCAGTTCTCGACGGCTTTCGCGCTGGCCGGCCTGTTCGAGGCCGAAGTGCTCTACCAGTCGGCTCTGGTCGCCGGCGCACTGTCGACCGACGCCGCCAAGGGTTCGGACGCTCCCTTCGATCCGCGCATCCATCTGCTCAGGAAGCATCGCGGCCAGATCGAGACGGCTGATGCGCTGCGCAACCTGATGGCCGGCAGCGCGATCAGGGAATCGCACCGTGTTGGCGATGAGCGCGTGCAGGATCCCTATTGCCTGCGCTGCCAGCCGCAGGTGATGGGCGCCGCGCTCGACGTGCTGCGCAAGGCGGCCGACACGCTGGAGACCGAGGCCAACGGCGTAACCGACAATCCGCTGATCTTCGCCGATGACGATACCGCGCTTTCCGGCGGCAATTTCCATGCCGAGCCGGTGGCCTTCGCCGCCGACATGATCGCGCTCGCCGTCTGCGAAATCGGCTCGCTGTCGGAGCGCCGCATCGCCATGCTGGTCGATCCGGCGCTGTCGGGCATGCCGGCCTTCCTGACGCCGAAGCCCGGCCTCAACTCCGGCTTCATGATCCCGCAGGTGACGGCGGCCGCACTTGTCTCGGAAAACAAGCAGAAGGCCTATCCGGCATCAGTCGATTCCATCCCGACCTCAGCCAACCAGGAAGACCATGTCTCGATGGCTGCCCACGGCGCGCGCCGGCTGATCGGCATGGTGGAAAACGCGACTGCCGTGATCGGCATCAAGTTGCTGGCCGCAGCACAAGGCTGTGATTTCCACCAGCCGCTCACCTCAAGCGAGGCTCTAGAAGCCGTCCGCAAGCTGGTGCGGGCCGAAGTTCCGCATCTCGACAATGACCGCCATTTCCACCCTGACATGGAAAAGGCGATCGCCATGGTGCGTAGCGGCGCTGCTGTGAAGGCGGCGAGCGCCGTTACACTGCCGGGAATTGCGTCGTGAGACAGCTAGCCTTGACAGGGCGCTGTAGAGCTCCAACGCGGGGAGGTCTCGCATGACGCCTTCCTGGCTGACGGTAAAGCAAGGCACCGCGCCTTTGCTGGTGTCGATCCCGCACACCGGCATAGACCTTGCCGGCATCGACAATAGTCTCGTCTCGACCTGGCTCGGCCGACGCGACTGCGACTGGTGGATCGACAACCTCTATGACTTCGCCAGCGATCTCGGCGCGACCATCGTCCATACCGCGATCTCGCGCACTGTCATCGATGTCAATCGCGACCCGTCCGGTGTCTCGCTTTATCCCGGGCAGGCGACGACCAGCCTGTGCCCCACGGACACGTTCGACGGCGATCCGATCTATCGCATGGGCGAGGAGCCGAGCCCGTCGGAGATTGACAGGCGGCGCGAGACCTATTTCGTGCCCTACCATTCCGCCTTGCAGACCGAGATCGACCGGCTGCGCGGCATCCACGAAAAGATCGTGCTTTACGACTGCCACTCCATCCGCTCGGTGCTGCCGCGCCTTTTTGAAGGCACGCTGCCGGTCTTCAATCTCGGTACCAATGACGGCAAGAGCACCGACCCGTCGCTGCAGGAAAAGGTCGCGGCCATCCTCGCCGGCACCGGCGAAAGTTGGGTCGTCAACGGTCGCTTCAAGGGCGGCTGGATAACCCGGAGCTTTGGCCAGCCCCAGAACGGCGTGCACGCGCTGCAGATGGAGCTCTCCAACCGCGGCTATATGCGTGAGCCCGAGGAGAAGGGCACGCCCGACAACTGGCCGGTGCCTTATGACGCGACTTATGCCGCGCCGATCCGCGCGACACTGAAGACTATTCTCCAAACCGCGATTTCCTGGGCTGAGCGCTGACGCCTCGCCGCCATCTTGAAAGGGAAGTGACGACATGACCGATCCCCGCCACAACATACGCGAAGTCCGTGCGCCGCGCGGCGACAAGCTCAACGCCCGCTACTGGACGACGGAAGCGCCGTTGCGCATGCTGATGAACAATCTCGATCCCGAGGTTGCCGAGAACCCGAACGAACTGGTCGTCTATGGCGGCATCGGCCGGGCCGCGCGCACCTGGAACGACTTCGACCGTATCGTCTCCTCGCTGAAGACGCTGGGCGAGGACGAGACGCTTCTGGTGCAGTCAGGCAAGCCGGTCGGCGTTTTCAAGACCCATTCCAACGCCCCACGCGTGCTGATCGCCAACTCCAACCTCGTGCCGCATTGGGCGACCTGGGAAAAATTCAACGAGCTCGATAAGAAGGGCCTTATGATGTACGGCCAGATGACGGCCGGCTCGTGGATCTATATCGGCACGCAAGGCATCGTGCAGGGCACCTACGAAACCTTCGTCGAGGCAGGCCGCCAGCACTACAACGGCAATCTCAAGGGCAAGTGGATCCTGACCGGCGGCCTTGGCGGCATGGGCGGCGCCCAGCCGCTCGCCGCCGTCATGGCCGGCGCCTGCTGCCTGGCAATCGAGTGCAATCCGGATTCGATCGATTTCCGCCTGCGCACCCGCTATGTCGACGAGAAGGCCGAGACGCTCGACGAAGCGATGGAGATGATCGAGCGCTGGACCAAGGCCGGCGAGGCGAAGTCGGTCGGCCTGCTCGGCAATGCCGCCGAGATCGTGCCCGAAATGTTCAGGCGCGGCATCCGCCCCGACATGGTCACCGACCAGACGTCCGCCCACGATCCCATCAACGGCTATCTGCCCAAAGGGTGGACGATGGCCGAATGGCGCGAGAAGCGCGTCAGCGACCCCAAGGCTGTCGAGAAGGCGGCCCGCGCGTCCATGCGTGAGCATGTCGAGGCCATGGTGGCCTTCTGGAATGCCGGCGTGCCGACGCTCGACTACGGCAACAACATCCGCCAGGTCGCCAAGGACGAGGGTTTTGAGAACGCCTTTGCCTTCCCCGGCTTCGTGCCGGCCTATATCCGCCCGCTGTTCTGCCGTGGCATCGGTCCGTTCCGCTGGGCCGCGCTCTCCGGCGATCCCGAAGATATCTACAAGACCGACGCCAAGGTGCGCGAACTGACGCCGGGCAACACCCATCTGCACAACTGGCTCGACATGGCGCGCAAGCGCATTTCGTTCCAAGGGTTGCCGGCACGCATCTGCTGGGTCGGTCTCGGCGACCGTCACCGGCTGGGCCTCGCTTTCAACGAGATGGTGGCCAAGGGCGAACTCAAGGCGCCTGTTGTCATCGGCCGCGATCACCTCGATTCCGGTTCCGTTGCGTCGCCGAACCGCGAGACGGAAGCCATGAAGGACGGCACGGATGCCGTGTCCGACTGGCCGCTGCTCAATGCGCTGCTCAACACCGCGTCGGGCGCCACCTGGGTGTCGTTGCATCATGGCGGCGGCGTCGGCATGGGTTTCTCGCAGCATGCCGGCATGGTCATCGTCGCCGACGGCACGCCGGAAGCGGCCAAGCGCCTGGAGCGCGTCCTGTGGAACGACCCGGCGACGGGCGTCATGCGCCACGCCGATGCCGGCTACGACATCGCCATTCAATGCGCCAAGGAGCATCAGCTCAACCTGCCGGGCATATTGGGCTGACCATGCGCGTTCTTCGTGCCGCCGACTACCGCGTCATGCCGTGGAAGAACGGCGGCGGCACGACGACCGAGATTATCGTTTCGCCCGAGGGTTCCGGGCTGGACGATTTCGAGTGGCGCGTCTCGATGGCCCGCGTCGAGGGCAGCGGGCCATTCTCCAGCTTTGCTGGCATCGATCGCACGCTATCGGTGCTGGAAGGGGAGGGGATCGTGCTCGACGTCGCCGGCCAGCCGCCGGCGCGCCTGACGGCCTCGTCAGCGCCGTTTTCGTTTCCAGCCGATCTGCCGACCAGTGCCGCACTGATTGCCGGCCCGATCACCGATCTCAACGTTATGACCCGTCGCGGGCGCGTCTTGCATTCGGTCGAGCGCCTGACCATCTCGGCGCCGATGGAAATCGGAGGCCAGGTCGGCCCGACCCTCATTCTTTGTCACAATGGTGAAGCCATTTTCCCAAGCTCAGGGCACACCCGTCTCGGGCCGCTCGACACGCTGCTGTTCGAGCGGGATGCCCCGACATTGCGGGTCGAACCCGCCGGGGATGCGACCCTGTTCGTCATCCGGATAATGCCCGCGGCCTGACGCTTTCGCGCCAACGGTTACCGCCTGTTTCCAAACATGATCGCGACGCCGGCGAAATATAGCGTAAGCTCGTCCCGGCATCACGAAAAAGCCTGAATCCTCTCCGTCGATCGATCCCAACGAGAGCGAGGGGCGCTCGTCTTTGAGTTTGGTCGAAAGATGACGCCCCTGTCGTGGTGCGGAAACAAACTTTCGGCATAGGGGTTTATGCAACCAATTGCATTTGAACCGGTTTTAGGGCCATTGCCGTGGCGGTGACGCCGCGACCCGCCCGCATACGGAATTTTCAATGAACATCCAGACGAACCCAGCCCAGATCGAGAAGACGAGCGCGAGCTTCCCGGCCGTCACGGAAGAGCCGATAAGATCGACTTATTTGCCGGAGGAACGTCTCCGAGTGCTGGGCGAGAGCCTGGCCAAGGGCGATCTCACCGACCTGTTCGGCCTGATCCCGTTCGATTTCCAGGCCCGCATCCGCGACAGCGCCAAGAAGATCCTCGAAGTCTACCGCTCCACCAATGCGGCGCAGGCCAAGGGGGAAACGATCACGCCGGCCGCGCAATGGCTGCTCGACAACAATTACCTGGTCGAGGAGACGATCTTCCAGGTCAAGCGCGATCTGCCGCGCCGTTTCTATCGCCAATTGCCGACCCTGAAACTGCCCGATGGCGGCACCGTGCCGCGTGCGCTGGCGCTCGCCTGGACCTATGTCGCGCATTCGGACAGTTCCGTCTCGGCGACCATGTTCAAGGCCATCGTCCAGGGATTTCAATCCGTCGAGCCGCTGAAGATCGGTGAACTCTGGGCGCTGCCGTCGCTGTTGCGCTTTGTTCTGATCGAAAACCTCCGCCGGCTGGCCGTCAGGGTCAACCGCACCCGGCAGATGCGCCAGATCGCCAACGATGTGGCCGACAAGGTGCTGGCGACGGACGACAATCCGGACCGTCAGGCGATCCTGGCGAATTTCGGCGCGCATGCGCAGGACACCACCTTTGCCACCCAGTTGCTCTATCGCCTGCGCGATGGGTCGCAGAATGCCGGCAAGGCGCTTGAGTGGCTGGAAGGCGAACTGGAAAAGACCGGCTCCGATGCCGAGGAGATCATCATCTCCGAGCATCAGACGCTGTCCAGCGGCAATGTGACGACCGGCAACATCATCCGCGGCCTGCGCCTCATCAACGACGTCGACTGGACGGTCTGGTTCGAAGGCGTCAGCCGCATCGACACGGTGCTGCGCGAACGCACCGATTTCGCCGCGCTTGATTTCTTCTCGCGCGATCAATACCGCACCGCGATCGAGGAACTGGCCCGCCGCTCGGATCTCTCGGAATATCGTGTCGCCGAAAAGGCGATCGAACTGGCAGGCCAAGCCGCCAGCGAACGGGCAGCCAGCGAACGCGCCGCCAGCGAGGCGGCAACGATCGGCGAGGGCGCCGAACCCGTGCCGGCGCCCTCGGCGCACACGGATGTCGGCTTCTTCCTCGTCGGCCCGCGACGGCTGGAACTGGAAAAGGCCATCGGTTACAGGCCCACGGTCAGCCAGACGGTCAAGCGCGCCTTTGCCAAGACCGGCTGGCTTGGCATTGTCCTGCCGGTCTTCGCGCTCACCGCCTTGCTGCTCGTGCTTTCGGGCAATGCGCTGGCTCATCTGGGCCTGTCGGTACCGTCGATCGTCCTGATGCTGGCTCTGTTTGCCGTGCCGGCGAGCGAGGGCGCGCTGGCCTTCTTCAACACCGTGGTCTCGCTGTTCCTCAAGCCGACACGCCTGATCGGTTATGACTACAGGCACGGCGTGCCGCCGGAGGCACGCACGCTGGTCGTGGTGCCCTCGCTGATCGGCTCGCGTGACGATGTCGAGGAGAACATCCGCAACATCGAAGTGCATTACCTGGCCAATCTGGCTGACGAGATCCATTTCGCGCTGCTGTCGGATTGGCCGGACAGCAAGACCGAGATCGATGCGGCGGACACGGAGATTCTTGAGTACGCCCGCGCCGAGATCGCCCGCCTCAACGCGCGTTACCCTTCGGAGGGCGCCCCGCGCTTCTATATCCTGCACCGGCGCCGGCTCTACAATGCCGCGCAAGGCTGCTGGATGGGCTGGGAGCGCAAGCGCGGCAAGCTGCATGAGCTCGATCTCCTGCTGCGCGGCGACAGCGACACCACCTTCCTGCCGCTCAGCGTCCCGCTGCCGGAGAAGGTAGTCCATGTGATGACGCTCGACGCTGACACGCGCACCACCCGCGATGCGGTGGCGACGCTGGTCGGCAAGCTTTGTCACCCGCTCAACCGGCCGCATTTCGACCCGGTCAAGCGTGTCGTGACCGCCGGCTATACGATCCTGCAGCCGCGTATCACGGCTTCGCTGACCAGTGGCGACGAGGCCTCGTTCTTCCAGCGCGTCTTCTCGGCCAATCGTGGCCTCGACCCTTATGTCTTCGCCGTTTCGGATCTCTACCAGGATGTCTTCAGCGACGGCTCGTTTACCGGCAAGGGCCTCTACCACGTCGATGCCTTCGAGGCTGCCTTGCAGGGCCGCATCGAGGAAAACACCATTCTCAGCCACGACCTGCTCGAGGGCGCGCTGGCGCGCGCGGCACTCGTCACCGATGTCGAACTGGTCGAGGACTATCCGACCCGCTATTCGGTCGATGCTTCGCGCCACCACCGCTGGGCGCGGGGCGACTGGCAGCTTCTCGGCTTCATATTCGATCCGCGCTCCGGGGTTCCCGCGCTGTCGCGCTGGAAGATGGTCGACAATCTGCGCCGTTCGCTGACCCCGATCTTCTGGGTCATGGCCGCCATCGCCGGGTGGACGCTGCTGCCCTTCACGCAGGCTGCCCAATGGCAGGCCCTGCTCATCCTCAGCCTGTTCATGGCGCCAACCTTCGACGTCGTTAACGCCATCCTGCCCAAGAGCGGCGACCAGACGCCGCGCGGCCATTTCTCGGCGCTCGCCCGCGACGTTGCCTTCGGCACCGCCATGGTGGCAATCAAGATCGTGCTGATGGCGCACAATGCCTGGATGATGGGCGATGCCATCGTGCGCACGCTCTACCGCTTGTTCGTCAGCCGCCAGAACCTCCTGGAATGGCGTACCGCCTCGCAGGCACACAAGGCGGGCGACAATGATGTCGGCTCTTACTATGGCATGATGTATGGCGCCGTGATCATCGGCTTTGTCGGCCTCGCCATTCCGGTGCTCGCCGATTCCACCGGCGCCTTTGTCGCCTTCTTCTTCGCTTTGTTCTGGATAGGCTCGCCGGCGATCGCCAGTTGGATCAGCCGCTCGGCCGAAACCGAGGACCGGCTGCGCATATCGCAGGCCGATATCCACGCGCTGCGCACCGTGGCGCGTCGCACCTGGCATTATTTCGAAAGCTTCGTCACCGAAGAACACCACAATCTGCCGCCCGACAATTTCCAGGAAAGCCCGGCTCCCGTGGTGGCGCCGCGCACCTCGCCGACCAATGTCGGCGTCTATCTCCTGTCTGTCGTGTCGGCGCGCGATTTCGGCTGGATAAGCCTTTCCGATGCCATCACCCGCATCGACGCCACCATGACGACGATTGAGAGCATGCCGCGCCACCGCGGCCATCTTTTCAACTGGTACGACACCACGACGCTGAAGCCGCTCTATCCGCTTTATATTTCGGCCGTCGATAGCGGCAATCTCGCCGGCCATCTGGTGGCCGTCGCGGCCGCCTGCGCCGAATGGGCGGAAGCCCCCTCCGTTCACCTGCAGGGCGATTTCGAGGGCATACTCGATACGGTGACCATCCTCAGCGAAAGCCTGGATGAACTGCCGGACGACCGCCGCCAGCTCAGGCCGCTGCGCCAGCGCCTCGTCGACCGCCTCGACGGCATGCGGCGCGCGGTCGATACAATCAAGGCGCAGCCGGAAATGGCCTCGATCCGCACTATCAATCTTGCCGTGCTGGCGGGTGAAATCCGCAAGCTGGCGACCGCCATCCATACCGAGGCGGCGTCGGCCCAGAGCGACGTCATCGTCGACTGGGCGGCCAGGCTTGAAGCCACCTGCGAGGCGCATGTGCACGACGCCCATAGCGACGAAAACGCCGTCGAGGCGCTGCGCGCCAAACTACTCACCTTGCGCGAGCGCACGCGCCGTTTCGCCTTCGAAATGGAATTCGCCTTCCTGATGCGGCCGGAGCGCAAGCTGCTGTCGATCGGCTACCGGGTCGAGGAGCATCAACTTGACGAAAGCTGCTACGATCTTCTCGCCTCCGAAGCCCGCCTGACCAGCCTGTTCGCGATCGCCAAGGGCGACCTGCCGACCGAGCACTGGTTCCGCCTTGGCCGTCCCATCGTCGAGATCGGCTTCCAGGGCGCGCTGATGTCCTGGTCGGGCTCGATGTTCGAGTACCTGATGCCGCCGCTGGTCATGAAGGAGCCGCAAGGGTCTATCCTCAACCAGACCAGCAAACTGATCATCAAGCGTCAGATCCAGTATGGCCGTCAGAAGAATGTGCCGTGGGGTATCTCGGAAGCGGCCTACAACGCCCGCGACCGGGAACTGACCTATCAGTACACCAATTTCGGCGTGCCAGGCCTCGGGCTCAAGCGCGGCCTTGGTCAGAACACCGTGATCGCACCCTATGCCACCATCCTGGCGGCGCAGTTCAACCCGCGTGAAGCCGTGCACAATCTGGCGCGTCTGCGCGAAATTGGAGCGATGGGCCCGCACGGCTACTATGATGCGGTCGATTTCACGCCGCAGCGCGTGCCCGAGGGCACCAACCACGCCGTCGTGCTGAACTACTATGCCCACCATTCCGGCATGTCGATCGCCGCGGTCGCCGACGCCATCTTCGAAGGCCGCCTGCGCGACCGTTTCCACAGCGATCCGGTCATCGAATCGGCGGAACTTCTGCTGCAGGAGAGGGCACCGCGCGACATCCCGACCGCGACTGTGCGCACAGAAGCGGATGAGCGCGCCAAGGACGAAACCGAGGTCGAGAGCCCCGACACCCGTATCGTGCTCGATCCCCTGCGGGCGCTGCGGTCGACCAATGTGATGTCGAACGGCCGCTATTCGGTCATGGTGACCGCGACGGGCTCCGGCTACAGCCGCTGGGGGGACCTTTCGGTCACCCGCTGGCAACCAGACCCGGTGGAAGACAGGCTCGGCTCCTACATCTTCCTGCGCGACGTCACCACGGGCGACTGGTGGTCGGCGACTTCAGAACCCAAGCGCGCGGTGGAGGAGAAGACCCAGACCCTGTTCTCCGACGACAAGGCGAGTTTCGTCAAATCGGTCGGCACCTTGCGCTCGGAAGTCGAGTGTATCGTCATCTCGGAAGGCAATGGCGAGGGGCGGCGGGTCACGCTCTATAATGAGAGCACCTCCGACCGCCACATCGAAGTGACCTCCTTTGCCGAACTGGTGCTGGGCTCCGAGGCGTCCGACAACGCGCATCCGGCCTTCTCGAAGATGTTCGTGGAAACGGAAATCGCAGGCAATAACGGGGCGATCTTCGCCACGCGCCGCAAGCGCGACACCAATGAGCCCGACATTTCGCTGGTGCATTTCGTCACCGATCCGTCCGGACCGGCGCGCGATGCCGAGGCCGAGACCGACAGACGAGCCTTCATTGGCCGCGGCCGCACCATCGTCGACGCCGCCGCGTTCGATCCGGGCGCCAGGCTCGGCGGCCATTCCGGCTTCACGCTCGATCCGATCGCCTCGTTGCGACGCCAGGTGCGCGTGCCGGCAAACAAGAAGATCTCGCTGACCTTCTGGACCGTGGTCGGAGCCAACCGTTCCGAACTGGAGGAAGCGATCAACCGCCTCGACCATCAGGAGAGCTTTGCCCGCCAGGCGATGCTGGCCTGGACGCGCAGCCAGGTGCAGACCCGCCATATGGGTTTGAGCCTGACCGATGCCGCCAACGTCCAGAAACTGGCGCGCTACCTGATCTATCCCGATCCGTTCCTGCGCCTGCCGGCCGAATCAATCGCCTCGGGGCTGGGCAAGCAATCGAGTCTGTGGCCGACCAGCATTTCGGGGGATTTCCCGATCTTCCTGGTCAGGATCGGCGACGTTGCCGATCTGGAGATCGTTGCCCAGGCATTGCGCTTCCAGGAATATATGCGCACCCGCGGCATGATGATCGACTTCGTGGTCGTCAACGAGCAGGCCTCTTCCTACGTTCAGGACCTGCAGCGCGCGGTGGAAACGCTGTGCGAAAACAGCCGCTTGCGCGGCAAGGAACTCGGGCCTCGCCAGCACATTTTCGCGGTGCGCCGCGATCTGATGGAAGAAACCACCTACAAGACGCTGCTCGCCGTCGCCCGCGTGGTGCTGCACACCCGCAACGGCACCATCTTCGACCAGATCGAACGGGCCGAAGCCGCCGCCCTGCAGGCTCGCGACGGTTTGCAGCCGGCCGGATTGCCGGGCCCTCGCGAAACGCAGGTTCCGGCGCCCATGGCGCATGCGTTTGCTTCGCCGGCGGTGGCGGATGTCAGCGCGGATGGTTCAGGTCTCACCCAGTGGAACGGCTTTGGCGGTTTCGACGGCGATGGGCGGCACTATGTCGTGCGTCTGGCCGGCCGGCGCACGACGCCGCAGCCCTGGATCAATGTCGTCTCCAACGCCTCCTTCGGCTTCCACACTTCGGCTGAGGGCGCCGCCTTCACCTGGAGCCGCAACAGCCGCGACTACCAGTTGACACCGTGGTCGAACGACCCGGTCTCGAACCGGCCCGGCGAGGGCGTCTATATCTACGACCAGGCCAGCGGCAAGGCGTTCTCGCCGCTCGCCGCCGTGGTGCGCGATCCCTCGATGACCTACGAGGCCTGGCATGGCCAGGGCTTCTCGACGTTCCGCTCGAAGCGCGGACCGCTGTCGATGGACCTGACCCATGTCGTCGACCCCATCGATCCGGTGAAGATCACCCGGCTGCGCGTCCAGAATTCGGGCTCGGTACCGGCGCGGTTGCGTATCTATGCCTATGCCGAATGGGTGCTTGGCGGACATCGCTCGCGTACGGCGGCAACGATCGTGCCGTCCCGCGACGGCGCCACCGGCGCGCTGCTGGCGCAAAATCCCTATGGGCTCGATTTCAGCGAGCGGGTGGCCTTCCTCGCCGCCGACACCGGAGTCCATTCGGTGACGACGGACCGGTCGGAGTTCCTTGGGCGGCATGGTTCCAGCGAGCTGCCGCAGTCGGTGCTGAGCGGTGCGGCGCTGTCGGGCCGTGTCGAGGCAGGGGACGATCCTTGCGCGGCGATCGCCCGCGATGTCGAGATTCCGGCCGGCGGCGATGTCACGCTGCTGTGGCTGCTCGGCGACGCCGAGTCTTCCGAGCAGGCGAGCGCGCTGGTCCAGAAGCATAGGGACAAGGATTTCGACCAGCGCCTGGCCGACAATGAGCGCGAATGGCGCGGCTTCCTCGACACCATCCAGGTCGAGACGCCGGACAAGGCGCTTGATGCCATGGTCAACCACTGGCTGCCCTATCAGAGCCTTGCCTGCCGCATCCGCGCCCGCTCGGCCTTCTACCAGGCCAGCGGCGCCTTCGGCTTCCGCGATCAGCTGCAGGATACGCTGGCATTGCTGGCGCATGATCCGACGCTGGCGCGCGACCAGATCCTCAATGCCGCGCGGCGGCAATTCCCGGAAGGCGATGTGCAGCACTGGTGGCTGCCGCGCACCGGAGCCGGCGTACGCACGATGATCTCGGACGATGTCGTATGGCTCGCTCACGCCACGGCCCGCTACCTCACGGTGACCGGCGACGCCGGCATCCTGAAGGCGCAATTGCCTTTCATCGATGGACAGGCGCTGGGCGAGGGCGAGCATGATGCCTTCTTCACCCCGGAAGTCTCGAAGAAGACCGTATCGCTCTACGATCACTGTGCCCGCGCGCTCGATCTGGCCATCAAGCGCAGCAGCCCTGCCGGCCTGCCGCTGATCCTCGGCGGCGACTGGAATGACGGCATGAACCGTGTCGGCGAACACGGCAAGGGCGAAAGCGTCTGGCTGGGCTGGTTCCTGCTGAAGACGCTTGGCGACTTCGCCGCCGTCGCCAAGAGCGAGGGCGACACCAAGCGGGCCCAGGCCTGGGCAAAGCATGCCGATGCCCTGAAGCGAGCGCTCGAGAGCACCGCGTGGGACGGCGAGTGGTATCGGCGCGGCAGCTTCGACGACGGCACGCCTCTGGGATCGCGCACCTCGCAGGAGTGCAAGATCGACTCCATCGCCCAGTCCTGGAGCGTGCTGTCGGGCGAGGGCGATCCGGCGCGGTCGACGACCGCGATGCAGCAGGCGACAAGGCTGCTCGTTGATGATGAGCTCAAGATCGTCAAGCTGTTCACGCCGCCCTTCTCCAGGACGGACAAGGACCCCGGCTACATCAAGAGCTATCCGCCGGGCGTACGCGAGAACGGCGGCCAGTACACCCATGCCGCCACGTGGTTCGTGATCGCGCTGGCCGAGATGGGGCTGACCGACGAAGCCTACCGCTGCTTCTCGATGCTGAACCCGGTCAATCACGCGTTCGACGAGGCTTCGACCGAGCATTATCGCGTCGAACCTTATGTGGTCGCGGCCGACATCTATGCCGCTGACGGCAGTGCGGTCGGTAACAAGGGAGGGCGCGGCGGCTGGACCTGGTACACGGGCTCGGCGGGTTGGCTATACCGCGCTGCGGTAGAAGGCATCCTCGGCATCGAGCGCCGAGGCAAGCAGATCACGTTTCGGCCGAAACTGCCCAGTCACTGGGAGGGCTATCAGGCCTCGCTCAAGATGCTGGGCGCCGAGATCAAGGTTCATGTCGTTCGCGACAAAAAGACCAAGACCATCTCGCTTGAAGTCGACGGTTCGAAAACAAAATCCGCTTCCTTCGAGCCGAAAGCCGGCGCTCAGACCGATATAGTGGTCAAGATACCCGCGTAAAATCAGAGGCTTGGTCAGGTTTTCGCGCGTCCTTCGGGGCGCGCGAAGCCGTCCATTGTTACTTGCGTGCGAACCGCCGCCACGCCTTCCAGCTGCCCTCGGACCAACTCTTGGGCAGCCTGTTGTGCTTAAAAATGTGGCAGTGGCCGGCCGCTGCCATGATTTCGCCGCAAGGCTGGCATTTCACCTTTTATCTCAAACCGTTAGGTGATCACGTCAGATTTCGTATCGTCGTCATCTTTTGTTCGCTAAATGGGAACGGAAGGGATAGACGGGCATTGTTTTGCGACGCATCAACCGTTACGTGTCGGGAAATGGTGCAGTGCACAATACTGGTATTGAGCACAATATAGAGTTGGCGGAGTAGCTGAAGTGTCACTTCTGCAGATCTATTGGAGAGCGCTGGGCTATCTGGCCGCCGACAAGAAGCGCGTCGCGCTGATTTGTGCGGCCAACGTCGCCCTTGCCGCCATCGCCATCGTCGAGCCGATCCTGTTCGGCCGGGTGATCGACGCGATTTCCACGAACGGGTCCGTTTTCTCGACGCTCGCACTGTGGGCCGGCCTCGGCGCTTTCAACGTCGTCGCCTTCGTGCTGGTAGCGCGTGGCGCCGACCGTTTTGCCCATGCGCGGCGCAGCGAAGTGCTGTGTGAGTCCTTTGAGCGCGTGATCACCATGCCGCTCGCCTGGCACCACCAGCGCGGCACCTCCAATGCCCTTCATACCCTTTTGCGCGCTGTCGAGACGCTGTTCAGCCTCTGGCTCGAATTCATGCGCCAGCATCTTTCCACGGCCGTTGCGCTTGTCCTGCTGGTTCCGACGGCGCTCAGCATGGACGTGCGCATGTCGATGGTCCTGCTCGGGCTCGGCGTGCTCTATGTCGGCATCGGCCGCCTGGTGATGAAGCGCACCAAGGAAGGTCAGGCCGCGGTCGAGCGCCACTACCACAAGGTGTTCGCGCATGTGACGGACTCCGTCAGCAACGTCGCCGTCCTGCAGAGCTACAACCGTCTGGGCTATGAGGCCGAGACGCTGCGCCGCTACGTCAAGAACCTGCTCGATGCCCAGAACCCCGTGCTCGACTGGTGGGCCATCGCCAATGCGCTCAACCGCCTGTCGTCGACGATCTCGATGATGGTGGTGCTGCTGATCGGCGCCTATCTGGTCACCCACGGCCAGCTGCGTGTCGGCGACGTCATCGCCTTCACCGGCTTCGCCACGCTGCTGATCTCGCGGCTCGACCAGATGTCGGCTTTCGCCAACCAGATCTCGGAAGCCCGCGCCAAGCTCGAGGAGTTCTACAAGCTCGAGGATTCGGCCGCCGACGCCGCCGAGCCGGATGGCTTGCGCGATCTCACCAACGTCACCGGCCATGTCCGTTTCGAGGATGTGAGCTTCGAATTCGCCAATTCGGGGCAGGGCGTCAGCGACGTCTCCTTCGAGGTCCAGGCCGGCCAGACCGTGGCCATCGTCGGACCGACCGGTGCTGGCAAGACCACGCTGATCAATCTCTTGCAGCGCGTGTTCTCGCCGTCCAGCGGCCGGATCCTGATCGACGGCATCGACACCCGCACCGTGACCCGCAAGTCGCTGCGCCATTCGATCGCCACCGTGTTCCAGGATGCCGGGCTTCTGAACCGCTCGATCGAGGACAACATCCGGGTCGGCCGCGCCGACGCAACCAATGATGAGGTGCACGCCGCTGCCCGCGCCGCCGCCGCGCAGGACTTCATCCTGGCCAAGAGCAATGGCTATGATACGGTGGTGGGCGAACGCGGCGGCCAGCTGTCGGGCGGCGAGCGCCAGCGCATCGCCATCGCGCGCGCCGTGCTCAAGGATGCGCCGATCCTGGTGCTCGACGAGGCGACCAGTGCGCTCGACGTCGAAACCGAGGACCGCGTCAAGGAAGCGATCGACGAGCTGCGGCGCGACCGCACCACCTTCATCATCGCCCACCGCCTGACCACCGTGCGCGACGCCGACCTGGTCGTGTTCATGGACAAGGGCAAGGTGGTCGAGATGGGCGGCTTCGCCGAGCTGTCGCTGCGCAATGGCCGCTTCGCCAGCCTGCTGCGCGCCGGCGGCTTGCTCAATGACGAGGAAGTCCGCCGCCTCAGCCGTTCGGTCAACGAAGCAGCCTGATTGAACAGCGATCTCCTTCTCCCATCTGGGAGAAGGAGATCGCCTTACTCCCTCGATTGCCGAACATACGCTGCCGGTCTATGTAAGGCCGCATGAGCGATACGACTTCACGTCTCACCGGCTGGGCCGACCTTGCCAACCCGACACGGTTCGTGGCGCTGGCCGACAGGCTCGTGCCGTGGCTGGCCTCGCTCGCCACGCTCATCCTGGCGGCCGGGCTCTATATGAGCTTCACCGCGCCGGAGGACTTCCAGCAGGGCATCACGGTCCGCATCATGTACATCCACGTGCCTTTCGCCTGGCTCGCCATGATGTGCTACTCGCTGATGGCGGTTTCGGCGCTCGGCACGCTGGTCTGGCGCCATCCGCTGGCCGATGTTGCGCTGAAGTCGGCCGCGCCCATCGGCGCCGTGTTCACGGCGCTGGCGCTGATCACCGGCTCGATTTGGGGCAAGCCGATGTGGGGCACCTGGTGGGTGTGGGATGCGCGCCTGACCTCGGTCTTCGTGCTGTTCCTGATGTATCTCGGCATCATCGCGCTGACCCGCGCGCTCGATGACGCAAGCCGCGCCGCCTGGGCTGCCGCCATCATCACGCTGGTCGGCTTCATCAACATCCCGATCATCAAATTTTCGGTCGACTGGTGGAACACGCTGCACCAGCCGGCCTCTGTGTTTCGCATGGACGGCCCGACCATCGACCCCAGCCTGCTATGGCCGCTGCTGGTGATGGCTGTCGGCTTCACGGTGCTGTTCTTCGCCTTGCACCTGATGGCCATGCGCACCGAGATCCGCCGCCGCCGGATTATCGCCATGCGGCGGGTGGCGGCGCGCCAGGCCGAAAGGCCGGCCTGAGGCTCAGCCCATCAGTCCCCGTGCGGCCACCGGCAGCGTTTCCACGACCTTGTCGCCGTCGATCAGGTTGACCTCATTGAAGAGGTTCGTCACCACGCAGCAATGGTCGGGCACCACGCGCACGCGCTGGCCGATGCGCAGTCCTGCGTTGTCCGAAAGCGTGACCGTGCCATGCTCCTCGCTGAGGCCCGTGACCAGCGCGCCGGGAACGCCGAGCAGTTCGCCGAAATCCTTCAGTCCCAGCGTGTCCGAGGACAGCGCCTTGCTGCCGCTATCCAGAATGGCGCGGGTGGGTGTGGGATGGCTGACGACCGTCGCCAGCACCGTCAGCGCGCAATGGTCCAGAGTGCCGACGCCCTTGGCGACCTGGTAGCGGTCGAGATAGATGTAGGTGCCTGGGCGGTATTCGGTAACGACTGACGTGTCGGCGGAACGCCACATGTCGGGCGTGCCGCCGCTGGAGACGCGCTCGCAGGCGAGCCCCGAGGCAGCCAGCGCCTGCTTTGCACCGGCCAGCCAGCTTTCTGCTTCCGCCGCGCGGCCAGCGGCCGGATAGGTCATCAGCCCCCCGAAGGTGAGGCCGCTTGCCTTGTCGATCACCTTTGCCAGCGCCACCGCCTCATCGGTCGTCTGTACGCCGCAACGGCCCATGCCGGTGTCGCATTCGACCAGCACCGACAAGGGATGGCCGGTATCGGTGAACGTGGCCGCGAGCCCTTCCAGCGTTTCCTTGCTGTCCGCCGTCACCGACAGGGTGACGCGGCCGTGCAGCGCCTTCAACCGTTCCAGCTTGGCGCGGCCAAGGATGTTGTAGGGCAGAAAAATATCGGTCAGCCCGGCGTCCGCCATCACCTCGGCCTCGCCGATCTTCTGGCAGGTGATGCCGACCGCACCGGCGGCCATCTGCTTCTTTGCCCAATAGGGCAACTTGTGCGTCTTGATATGCGGTCTGAGCTTCAGTCCGTTCCGGTCGGCATGCGCCTGCGCGCGGGCAATGTTGGCTTCGGCGCGAGCGGCGTCGATCAGGATCGACGGCGTATCGAGGTCGTGGATCGTCTGCATCGGCTGTCCCTGTGAAAACTCGCTGGCGTTATGAGCCTCAAAGCCGGCGATGTCACGTGGCCACAGACGCGGAGCTGTAGGCCATGGGTTCGCGTTGCAAACGCAGGCCCGGCGGGCGCATGGATCGACACCGAACCCGTGTTCGGCTATGCGGATTTACCAGACAAATCGACACGAGGGTCACGATCATGAAACGCTCCGCCATCAACGACATCATCCGCGAAGCCGACGCTTTCATCCGCTCGTTCGGCTACATCATGCCACCCTTCGCCTATTGGTCGCCTGAAGAGATGAAGGCGCGCCAGGTCGATTCCTCGGCCATCTACACCTCGCGTCTCGGCTGGGACATCACCGATTACGGCCAGGAGAAATTCAAGGAGCTCGGCCTGTTTCTGTTCACGGTGCGCAACGGCCGCTACGAGGACATGAAGAAGGGGATGGGCATGCTCTACGCCGAGAAGATCATGATCTCGCGCAAGGACCAGCTGTCGCCGATGCACCGCCACAACATCAAGGCCGAGGACATCATCAACCGCGGCGGCGGCAAACTTGTGCTTGAACTGTTCATGCACGACCGCGACGGCGGCATCGATCCCAAGGCCGAAGTGTCGGTGCCGGTAGATGGAACCATCCACAGGCTGCCGGCGGGTGGCCTGCTGAAGCTCGATCCAGGCCAGAGCGTCACGCTGCTGCCCGGCGTGTGGCACGCCTTCTGGGCCGAAGGCAAGGACGTGCTGATCGGCGAAGTCTCGACCGTCAACGACGATCTCACCGACAATGTCTTCCGCGAGCCGATCGGCCGCTTCTCCAACATCGACGAGGACGTCGCCCCCATGCATCTGCTGGTGGCGGACTACGAGAAGTGGCTGGCCTAGTTCAGGCGCCCGAATACATGCGCCGGTCCGCCGAGGCCGGCGTCACCTCAATGACAGCAGCTTGCCGCTGATTGCACGCTCGTCCGGCACAAGCAGGATGAGCTGATCGGCACATCCGCCTTGGCCATCGCTGTGGCAAGTTTTGTCTGCAAAGTCGGCAGCTCTTCGCTCCCGCCGCGTCGCCTCAGACATTCCACCAGCCCGTGCAGCGCCCAGACATTGTCCGGATGTTGCGCGCAGCGCTGCACCTTGCCGCTCAAGCCCAGATCGTGGCGGTACACCTGCTCGGCCTCCCCGGCGTGACCCTGGTCGAGAAGCAGCGCCGCCAGAGCATGGCGCGGCGGATGCATCCACGCCCATGGCTCGGTGTAGGAGAGGTTATCGTCCAGTTCGACCGCTTGCCGCAGATGGGCGTAGGCCTCCTCGTGCCGGCCCTGATGGTAGGCGAGTTCGCCGTCGAGCAGGGCTGCGCCCACGGCCAGCGAAGCGCGAGCCGGATTGCTGAGAAAACGCCGTTCAGCCGGAATGCCCGCCACATGCCGATGGAACCGTTCGCGCTCGCGCTCGGCCTCGGCGAACTGCCCTAGCGTCGCATGCGCAACACCCTTGGCGTAATGCTGCATGGCGGCCGTCAGCACATAGAGGCCTGGTTCCGCGACCGCCGGTTCTTCAATGATCTCCCGCCAGCGGCCGAAACGCACCTGCACATGCGATTTCATCGCATGATAGCCTTCCACGGTCTGGGTAAGCTTTGGCCGGTCGGGCAGGGCAACCACGTCGCGCGTAACCAGCCCGCGCACCTTGTCGGCGGCCCACAGCGCCGGCCTGTGCTGGCCAAGGAACATGCAGGTGAACATCATCAAATGCAGGTCGTGGCAGCAGCCGAGCAGGTAATAGGTCGGCTCGTCGGCATAGGCGAGATAGAGATCGTTGGCGCGCACCGCCTTCTCGCTGGCGAGCTTGGCCTTTTCATATTCGCCGCACAGCACGTAAATGTGGCCCGGCATGTGGTTCATGTGCCCGGCATCGGGGCACATCTCACCCAGCATTGCCGCCGAGCGCAGGCCGCGCTCCGGCTGGGTCGACATTTCCAGGAGATGGATGTGAAGGTGCAGGATCGCCGGATGCTGCGCGATGCCGGCCGCGTCTGCAAGCCGGATCGAGCGCTCGCAGACGTCGAGCGCCTCCAGCACATCCGAGTTCGGCGCCGGCGCTCCGGTCTTGAGGTTCCACAGCCGCCGCACCGTGCGCATCATCAGCGCCTCGACCAGCAGCGCCATCACATCATGATCGTCGGGAAAGCTTTGGTAGACCTGCCGCATCGCCGCCGCGTAGGCGTCGTCCCACTGCTCGAATTCCTGCGGGCTCACCCGATGCGGCTGCTGGAACCGGCTGGCCAGCGCCTCGATCAAGTGCCGTTCGACATCGCTGGCGCAAGCCGCGTTCGCCCGCGCGAGTTGCACATGCTCGAAGCAGCGCTTCGTCGCGCTGTTGGCCTCTGCCTCGCCATGCTCCTTCCAGGTCAGATTGTAGAAAGGCCCGGCGGCATAGGCGATGCCCCAATGGACCATCGGGCAATCAGGGTCGGTTTCCAGCGCCTTTTCGAAGCACTTGATGCCTTCCTCGTGGTTGAAGCCGTAGCACCAGTTGAGCCCGATATCGAACCAGCGCTGGGTCTCGGCTGAAGGGGTGGAAATGGTGCGGCGGTAGGTGCCGAGATCGAAGCGGTCCATGGAGTCTCGTTCAATTTTGGACGGTTGTCTTAGATATCATCGCCACCGGCTGTTCTCCCAAGTGGCACCTCATTTTGCCATCCGGCCAGCTCCGGCAGGTCGTCGAGCCAGCTTTTCTCTGTCATCCCGGCGTCGCCGGCCTGCGGCTCAATCTCGACGGCGTTTTGAAGAAGCCAATCCATCCACTTGCGATAGGCAGCCGCATCCAGTTGGGGCGGCAGAACCTTCGCCTTGGCCAGCATGCGCTTGCGGAAACTGACTTGCCGGCGAAGTTTGGTCGTCGTGAACTTGATGGCCTTGCCCTGGTATTCAACCATCCAGCGATCATTCCCATGGCTGGTGATGCGGTCGATGGCGAAACCGCTGTCGACCGGCCTGTCCCGCCAGGGAAGCTCGATGGCACTCTTCCTCAAATCGAGTGCCCATCGCCTGTAGTCGGCTCCGCTGCGTTGCGACGGCAGCACGCCGGCCTGTTCGAGTATCTTTCTGCGGAAAGTCGGCTGCTTCTTGATCTGGCCGGTGGTGAACTCGACGCGATGCCCGCGAAATTCGACGTGCCAGCGGATCCTGCCATTGCCCGTATATTTCACCAGCCTGTCGATGACGAACTCGTCATCGGCGAGCGTCACGCAACCCTGGCGGATGCTTTCGAGAATGTACTGGCTGTCAGTGGGCATGACGCTGCCTCGCGCGGGATTCTCGGTAAGCATAGGCGATGCACAATGGAACAGGGCTAATTTCCCCGTTAAATCATTATTTTGCTGTTGAAATTTTGGCTGGGGAACCTGGATTCGAACCAGGACTAACGGAGTCAGAGTCCGTGGGTCTACCGTTAACCTATTCCCCAGCAAGCGCGGTCATGAACCGCGCGGGCCGAACGGCTGAGCCGCTTGAGCGCTGCCTTGTAGCCGCCAGCGGAAAATAGTCAAGCCTGCTTTGCGGTTCAATCTCAAGGTTTTCGCGGCCGGTTTGCGAACCCGTTCCGGATACCGGGCGCACAGTTCGCAAATCCGACCAGTGCCTCAACTCTGCTTCCTGCTGAACTGCGATCGCTCGAAGAACAGCACGACGCCCAGGCCGAGAATCAGCGGGATGATGAGATAAAACAACCGGAACACCAGTAGCGCCGCCAGCACGCCCACCGGAGCCATGTCGGAAAGTCCGGCCAGGAATACCACTTCGAACACGCCAAGTCCGCCGGGCGCGTGCGAGATCTGCGCCACCGAGAAGGCGACGAGGAAGACGCCGAGCACGACGAAATAGCCGGGGTTGTTCGCCTCGGGCAGGGCGAAGAAGATGATGGCACCCGCCGCCAGCAGTTCGATCGGGCCGATCAGCAACTGCCGCGCCACGATCGGCAGCGCCGGGTAGTGGATCTGGAAACTGGCGATCTTGAGCGGCCGCAGATGCAGCCAGCTGCCGAAGACATAGGCGGCGACGATCAGCAGCATGGCAAGGCCCGCCGCCTCCGACAGGCCATGATGGGCAATACCCGAAAAGCGATCGATGATCTCGGGCTCGAACACCAGCACCAGCCCCGCGGCCATGATCGTCGACAGCACGAAGGTGATCCAGCAGATCGCCACCAGCACGCCGACATCCTGGCCGCTCAGCCCCCTTGTGCCATAGGCGCGGTAGCGGATGACGGCCCCGGAAAACACCGAACCGCCAATATTGTGCGACAGCGCATAGGTGGTGAAGGAGCAGAGCGTCACGAACAGCCACGACACCCGCTTGCCGATATGCAGAAGCGCGATGTGGTCGTAGCCGGCCAGCGCGGCGTAGGCGACGACGGAACTCAGCGCCGCGAGGATCCAGCCGCGCGTTGGGATGGCGGCCAGCCCGTCCCAGACATCGTCAAGCGAAATGCCGCGTAATTCATGCCAGAGCAGGAGCAGCGAGAAGATCACCGCGGCGATGCCGACGACCGGCCAGAAATAGCGTCTCCAGTTCATTGCCTGACTGCCATGCGTTCGTGCCCGCTTCCTTTTCTGTCGAGAGGCCTGGTGCCCCGGATTCCCCACTTCATTTCAGGAATGCCTCATCGAAGCCGGCTATTCAACCGCGAACACTTGTCGCGCCTGAGGTCGGAGCCGGTTTGCCGGCACTGGCATGGTCCCAAAAGCGCCGGCAGGCCGTGATGCCGCCTGCTTTGAAACGGGAATGTTCATCATGTTGCGCTAGCAATCCAGGCTTGCCGATACATTACGTGCGCCGGCCCCGATGCGGTTTCCCCGGCCCTGCCGGCAAAATTCGCACGCGGCGCTCTTGGTGATCGGGCGCGGCACTGTTAGTCTGACCGCAACTTAAAACACTGAAGCGCCTGCAGCGTCCTTTACCGGTTCGCGCGGCGCTGGAAGGAACGACAGTGGAAGACCGCGACACCGGCGCCGGCGCGCCGGAGGTAGGCGCGTCCAGCGCTTCCCCAGGCTCTTCAGGCCAGGGGAACTGGCAGCAGCGCCGTCCGCCGGAGCCACGCTCCGCCAATGGACAGGCGGGCGACGCGTCCCAGAAGGGCAAGCCCAAGAAGCGGCGCAAGCGAAGGCGCGGGCGCAAGGTTTTCGCGCGCGATGAGGCGCGCCCCGAGGGGAATCGGTCTCCGGCATCGGGTAAACCCGCCAGCCCGGATCTGAAGCAGGCGCAGACTCCGGCAATCTCGATCACCGCTCCGGCATCGCGTCCGGAACAAGGCGCGCGGCGCCCGCCCGTGCACGAGCTTCCAGTCTTCGCGGCTCTCGATCTCGGTACTAACAATTGCCGGCTGCTGGTCGCGGTGCCGACACGTCACGGACAGTTCCGCGTCATCGATGCCTTTTCGCGCATCGTGCGGCTGGGCGAGGGGCTCACCGCCAATGGCCGGCTCGGTCAGCCGGCGATGGACCGGGCCGTCGAGGCGCTGAAGATCTGCGGCGACAAATTGCGCGGCCGCAAGATCAGGAAGGCGCGGTTGATCGCCACCGAGGCCTGCCGCTCGGCGGCGAACGGCGTCGAATTCCTGGAGCGCGTCGAACGCGAGGCCGGCCTGAAGCTCGAAATCATCGACCGCCAGACGGAGGCGCGTCTCGCCGTTTCCGGCTGCGGCTCGCTGGTCGAGCGCGACACACAAGGCGTCGTGCTGTTCGACATCGGCGGCGGCTCCTCCGAAATCGCGCTCATCGACCTGACCGGGCGCCGGTCGCCAAGGCTTGCCAACCACATCGTCTCATGGACCTCGCTGCCGGTCGGCGTCGTCTCGCTGGCCGAACGCTTCGGCGGCCGCACCGTGACGCGCGAGATCTTCAATGCGATGGTCGACGACGTCGCGGGCCGGTTGGCCGGTTTCGACGGGCGCGACCGGCTGAGTCACCTCAAGGCCAGCCCCAACTTCCATCTGCTGGGCACTTCCGGCACGGTGACGACGCTTGCCGGTGTCCATCTCGATCTCGACCGCTACGACCGCCGCCGCGTCGACGGCCTGTGGATGGACCGCGACAGCGTCGACCGCATGGTTGAAAGGCTGGTCGGCTGGGATTTCCAGCAGCGCTGCGCCAATCCCTGCATCGGCGCCGATCGCGCCGACCTGGTGCTGGCGGGCTGCGCTATCCTTGAAGCGATCCGCGCCGTCTGGCCTTCGGAGCGGCTGCGCGTCGCCGACCGGGGCTTGCGCGAAGGCATATTGAGCGAACTGATGGCCGACGACGGCGTCTGGCGCAACGACGGGCGAGGCAGGGCATGATCATGCTCGAACAAGAAACCAGCCGATGACCAAGAAACCGGAAAAGCCGGGTTCCGCCGGCATTCGCGTGCTGAAGACGCGGATCAAGAAGAAAAGCGGCCTCAAGGAATCGTCGCGCCGCTGGCTGCAGCGCCACATCAACGATCCCTATGTCCAGAGGTCGAAGGCCGACGGCTACCGTTCGCGCGCCGCCTACAAGCTGATCGAGATCGACGACAAGCACCACCTCCTGAAGCCCGGCATGAAGGTTATCGACCTGGGTGCTGCTCCCGGCGGCTGGTGCCAGGTCGCGGCCGCGCGCACGAAATCGACGGCGGAAAACCCGCATGTCGTCGGTATCGATTATCTCGAAATGGACGCCGTGCCCGGCGCGCCGGTCCTGCTGATGGATTTCCTCGACGCGGATGCGCCGCAAAAGCTGTCCGAGGCGCTTGGCGGCGATCCAGATGTCGTGCTGTCGGACATGGCCGCGCCAACCACCGGCCACAAGCGCACCGACCACATCCGCACCATGCATCTGTGCGAAGTGGCGGCCGATTTCGCGGTGTCGGTGCTGAAGCCGGGCGGGCATTTCCTGGCCAAGACGTTTCAGGGCGGCGCCGAAAACGAGCTGCTTTCGATGCTGAAGAAGAATTTCCGTTCGGTCCACCACGTCAAGCCGCCGGCATCGCGCGATGAGTCGGTGGAGCTTTACTTGTTGGCGAAAGACTTCAAAGGGCGCGCTCCTCCTTCTCCCCTTGTGGGAGAAGGTGTCGCCGAAGGCGACGGATGAGGGGTGTTCCAGCGGAGTGAGGCGTTGGTATTCCCTGGAACACCCCTCATCCGTCTCGGCGCTTCGCGCCGCTCCACCTTCTCCCAGAAGGGGAGAAGGAAAAGCCGTCCTCACTTCCCGGCGCCACTCGGTTCCAGCGTCTTGGGTGTCGTCAACCGGCCATGTCCAGACACCGCGTTGCCGGCATCGGGCGCCAGCCGCATGAACGACAGCGACGCCGCCGCCGACACCGCCGCCACGATGAAGAAGGCGATATGGAAGTCGGCGAGCCGCAACGGCCCGCCATGGATCGACGTCGAGACTTCCAGGATGCCGCCGGCCAGCGCCACGCCGAGCGCGATCGAGAGCTGCTGGAAGACGGCCGTGATCGGCGTCGCCTTGCTGGTATCCTCGGCCGAAACCTCGGCATAGGAAAGCGCATTGACGCCGGTGAAGAACATGGAGCGGATGAAGCCGCCGACCAGCAGGATCGCAAGCATCAGCACGTAGGGCGTGTCGGGCGTGAACAGCCCGTAAATGGCGATCGAGGCTGCGGCAACCAGCGAGCCGAGGATAAGCACCCGGCGGAAGCCGGCCAGCCGGAAAATCAGCGCCGTGACGAACTTCATGCCGATCGCGCCGACGGCCGAGACGAAGGTGATCATGCCGGATTGGAACGGCGTGAGGCCGAAGCCGATCTGGAACATCAGCGGCAAAAGGAACGGCACCGCGCCGATGCCGATGCGAAACAGCGAGCCGCCGAGCACCGATGAGCGGAACACCTGGTTGCGGAACAGTTCGAGCGCAAGCAGCGGATTCCTGGCGCGGCGCGCATGCATCAGGTAGAGCGCGCCCGACACCACCCCGACGGCCACGGTGATGAAGCCCGTCGCCGGCGGTAGATAGGGCAGGCTGACCACCGACAGGCCGAAGACGACGCCGGATGCGGCCAGTCCGCTCAGCACGAAGCCGATAAAATCGAGCGGCGGCGTTTCCATCGATTCGGTTTCGGGCAGAAAACGGGTCGCCAGCCAGATGCCGATCAGGCCGATCGGCACATTGATCAGGAAGATCCAGTGCCAGGTAAAATAGGTGGTGATGAAACCGCCGATCGGCGGCCCGACAAGCGGACCGACCAACGCCGGAACCGTCAGCCATGACATTGCGGCGACCAGATCGCTCTTGGGCGTCGCCCGCACCAGCACCAAGCGTCCGACAGGGGTCATCATCGCGCCGCCAATGCCTTGCAGGAAACGCGACACCACGAAGGCCGGCAGCGAGCCGGAGAAGGCGCAGGCGACCGAGCCGACGATGAACACCGCGATCGCGGCGCGAAAGACGTTCTTGGCGCCGAAGCGGTCCGCCATCCAGCCGCTGATCGGGATGAAGATCGCCAGCGACACCAGATAAGCGGTCAGCGCCAGCTTCAGTGCGATCGGGCTGGTCTGGATATCGACCGCGATCGCCGGCAGCGATGTCGCGATGACGGTCGAATCCATGTTCTCCATGAAAAGAGCGACCGCCAGTATGAGCGGAATGATGCGGTTCAACGAACGCGTCCAGGCTTCAAATCTTGTCGTCGGCCGGGAGGCGGGCCGATATGAGAGGCGGTTATCACGGCTTTGTTGCGATGTCGCATTAATTTGCTGTCACTTTTGTGCGACCGCAACCCGTGGTGGCGTCCGTCAGGATAAACCCCATACTTGGTGAATCCCCGCAATCATCGGCTTTTCATCGGCGCCGCGACGTGGTACCAGCCAGCGCCAATCCTGAAAGGGAAGATGAGAGTCGGCGCTGCCCATCCCGGTCCAGCGCTTTTCCGCATTCAAAGGACTGGCTATGGCAAAAATCATCGAAACGTCCACCGGCGCACTGGCGCTGACCTTTGACGACGTGCTGCTGCAGCCCGGCCATTCCGAAGTCATGCCGGGCCAGACCGATATTCGCACCCGCATCGCCGGGGACATAGATCTCAACGTGCCGATCCTGTCGGCGGCCATGGACACTGTGACAGAAGCGCGCCTGGCCATCGCCATGGCGCAGGCCGGCGGCATCGGCGTTATTCATCGAAATTTCTCGCCGGCCGAACAGGCCGAGCAGGTGCGCCAGGTCAAGAAATTCGAATCCGGTATGGTGGTCAACCCTGTCACCATCGGCCCCGACGCCACGCTCGCAGACGCGCTTTCGCTGATGCGCACCTATTCGATCTCGGGCATTCCGGTGGTCGAGAATGGCGGCACGGGCGGACACAAGACCGGACGTCTGGTCGGCATCCTGACCAATCGCGACGTGCGCTTTGCTTCCGACCCGGCGCAGAAGGTCTATGAATTGATGACGCGTGAGAACCTGATCACGGTCAAGGAGAATGTCGACCAGGACGAGGCCAAGCGGCTTCTGCACCAGCACCGCATCGAAAAGCTTGTCGTCGTCGACAAGAAGGGCAATTGCGTCGGCCTGATCACCGTCAAGGACATCGAGAAGTCGCAGCTCAACCCGCATGCCACCAAGGATGCGCAGGGGCGCCTGCGTGCCGCCGCCGCCACCAGCGTCGGCGATGACGGCTTCGAGCGCGCCGAGCGGCTGATCGAGGCCGGCGTCGACCTTCTCGTCATCGACACCGCGCATGGCCATTCGCAGCGTGTGCTGGATGCCGTGACGCGCGCCAAGAAGCTTTCCAATTCGGTCCGCATCCTGGCCGGCAATGTCGCGACCGCCGAAGGCACGAAAGCGCTGATCGACGCCGGCGCCGATGCCGTCAAGGTCGGCATCGGTCCGGGATCCATCTGCACCACCCGCATCGTTGCGGGCGTCGGCGTGCCACAGCTTTCGGCCATCATGTCGGCGGTAGAAGCCGCCCACAAATCAGGAGCGTCGGTGATTGCCGACGGCGGCATCAAATATTCCGGCGATCTGGCCAAGGCGCTCGCCGCCGGCGCCAGTGCGGCCATGATCGGCTCGCTGCTCGCCGGTACCGATGAGAGCCCGGGCGAGGTCTATCTGCACCAGGGCCGCTCCTTCAAGGCCTATCGCGGCATGGGCTCGGTCGGCGCGATGGCGCGCGGCTCGGCCGATCGCTACTTCCAGGCCGAGGTCCGCGACACGCTGAAACTGGTGCCGGAAGGCATCGAAGGGCAGGTTCCCTACAAAGGACCTGTGTCTGGCGTGCTGCACCAGCTTGCGGGCGGCCTGAAAGCCGCTATGGGTTATGTCGGTGGCCGCGACCTTGCCGATTTCCGCGAACGCGCCACCTTTGTGCGCATATCCAATGCCGGACTTCGTGAAAGCCACGCCCATGACGTCACGATTACCCGCGAAAGCCCGAACTATCCCGGCGGAGCCTGATCAATACGGGCTTGGGCGGAGCCTGACGGCGACGGTCCTGCGGCTGTCGCGCCACGCGGGCGCCTTGTGTTTCCTGTCGGCGGCGGTGTTCATCGCCATGACGCTGCTGGAGTTCTTCTATTTCCGCCAGTTGAGCGGCGGCCTGCCGTCGCTCGACATGCGCTATTTCGGCTTCACACCCGACGAAGGCATGGCCTGGCTGACAGCGCTTGGCCGGCGCGGCGGCGAGATCATTCTTGTCTGGCACTATCTGACCTTCGATCTCCTGTTCCCGGCATTGCTGTCGCTGACTTTGGTCAGCCTGATCCTGGCAACCGGTCGGCGGCTGAAGAATTTCCGCGTGCTGCCGCCGCAGGCGCAGTCGATCTTCGCCCTGGTTCTGGTCTTGCCCTACATGATCGCGGACTATGCCGAAAACCTTGCCGTGGCGCGGCTCCTGTCGGATTTCCTGTCGGCCAATCCGGATTCGCTGTCTTTCGCTTCGGCCCTGATCGTCACCAAATTCGCGCTTCTCGTCATCCCGGTGGCCGTCATTGTGGTCTTCTGGCTGGTGAGCCAGAAAAGCCAGGCTTGAGGCCTGACAGGGCAGGGGAGATTTCATGAACCAGACAACGATCTTCTGGCCAATGCTGGCGCATGTGCTGCTGATCTATATCGTCTATGCGGTGCTGGGCCGCCGCAGATATGTCGCCGTCAAGTCGGGCGAAGCCAAGGTCAGCCAGTACAAGGCGCGCTCGACCGAACCGGCCTCCTGCGTCAGCGTCGCCAGCAATCTCAGCAACCAGTTCGAACTGCCGGTGCTCTTCTATGCGCTTTGCCTGACGCTGCACATGACCAACGGCGTCAACTATCTGACGCTGGCCCTGATGTGGATTTTCGTCGCCTCGCGCTATTTCCACGCCTGGGTCCACCTGACCAGCAACGATCTCTTGCTGCGCAGCCGGTCCTTTTTCGTCGGCGCGGTCATCATCCTGCTTGGCTGGATCTGGTTCGCGCTGCATCTGCTTGGCGCGGTCTGAGGGAACGCCACGGCTGGTTCCCTTCTCCAGCAATAACCGTAGAAGGGAGAGGCAGGCGCTATAGATCGAACACCGCGATCTTGCGCTTGTCGAACTTGATGCCGATCTGGCCACGCACCAGCTTCAGCGCCTGTTCGCCGAAGACCGCGCGTCGCCAGCCTTGCAGAGCCGGAACATCCGCCTCCTCGCCCTCGGCGGCGATGCGGTCGATGTCGTCGCTGGAGGCCAGGACTTTCGAGGCCACGCCCTGCTTTTCAGCAATGATCCTGAGCAGCACCTTCAAAAGTTCCGCGGCCGCGCTCGATCCTTCCGGAGGCTGGAAATTCTTCGGCAGTTTCGGCATCTGGTCCTTGGGCAGCGAGAGCGCGGTGTTGACGGCCACCAGCAGCGCTGTCGCCGTGGAAGAGCGCTCCCAGCCCTTTGGCGTGGTGCGCAATTTGCCGAGTGCCGCAGCGTCGCGCAGCGCCTGCTGCGCGATCTCGTAGATCGCGTCGTCCTTGAGCACGCGGCCGCGCGGCACGTCGCGTTCGCGCGCCTCGCGCTCGCGCCAGGCCGCCACCGCCTGCACGATCGCCAGTTCCTGCGGCTTGCGCAGCCGCATCTTCAACCGCTTCCAGGCATCCTCCGGATGAGGATCATAGGTCTCGCGCGAGGTCAGGACGTCCATTTCTTCGTTCAGCCAGTGAGCACGGTTTTCGCGCGCCAGCTCGGCGCTGAGGTGCTGATAGACCTCGATCAGATGGGTGACGTCGGCCAGCGCATAGTCGAGCTGCTTGTCGGAAAGCGGCCGGTGGCGCCAGTCGGTGAAGCGTGACGACTTGTCGAGCCGCGCGCCGGTGACGCGCTGCACCAGCTGATCGTAGGAAACGCTGTCGCCGAAGCCGCACACCATCGCCGCCACCTGCGTATCGAAAACAGGGTGTGGAACGAGATCGCCGAGGTGGACGATGATTTCGATGTCCTGCCGCGCGGCATGGAATACCTTCACCACCGCTTCATTGGCCATCAGCCTGAAGAAGGGGGCGAGGTCGATGTCCGGTGACAGCGGATCGATCAGCGCCGTGACGCCGGGGGCGGCCATCTGGATCAGGCACAGGATTGGCCAGAAGGTCGTTTCGCGGATGAATTCGGTGTCGACGGTAACGAAACTCGACTTTTCGAAAGCGGCGAGAACGGTCTCGAGTTCTTTCTGGGTGGTGATGACGTGCATCAAATCGCTTTTGGCAGGAGTAGGGTCTTCCTAGATTTCAGCCGGAAAGGCTTTCGTCAAGCTGTGGCTCGCCTCTCAAGACCTCTCCGGCCCGTCCGGATCACTGTTTCTTCTGGCCAGCCGCGCGAAAACGGTCGAGGTGCGCAGCAGCGCCGTGAAGCGGCTGCGCTTGCCCGCAGGCACGCCGGAACGCGCCCGCATGCGGTAGACGATGACGGCGATGAAGATTGCATAGACGATGGCGCTGAACACGAAGAGCGCGCTCGGCCCGAAATACTGCATGGCCGTGGAGGCCGCGAATGGCCCGCCAATGGCGCCGAACGAGTAAAACAGCATCAGCGCAGCGTTGATCAGAACGAACTCGCCCGTGTCGGCACGGTCGTTGGAATGCGCCGCCGACAGCGAATAGAGCGGCATTGCGAAACAGCCGAAGAGGAAGACGATGGTAAAATTGAGCATCGGATTGCTGCCGGCGATGAACGCCAGCGCCAGCGCCGCCAGCATGGCGCCGCATGTCGTCATCAGCAGCACCCGGCGCCGGTCCCAGCGGTCCGAGAGGTAGCCGAGCGGATACTGGATGATGGCGCCGCCGAAAATGCCGACGCTGACGAAAGTGACGACATCGGCGACCGACATGCCGATCTGTTCGGCATAGACCGGCGACAAGGTGCGGAACGCGCTGTTGGTGACGCCGACGGCAATGCAGCCGAAGCAGCCGAGCGGCGATATCCGCCAGACGCGCGCCAGGTCGAGCTTGACCTCTTCCGGCGGCGTCGGGTTGGAGCGGTCGCCGAGCGAAACCGGCACCAGCGACAGCGTGATCATGATCGACATGATGGCGAAGATGGTGAAGCCGCCGGCTCCGAAAACGGGGATCAGGAACTGTGCGCCGGTAACCGATCCCGTATCCACCATCCGGTAGATCGCCAGCACGCGGGCACGGTCCTTGTTGGTGACGCCTGAATTCAGCCAGCTTTCGACGATGGTGAACAGCCCGGCGAAGCAGAAACCGCCGGCAAAGCGCACCGCGCACCACATCACCGGATCCAGCACCAGCACCAGAAGCAGCGTGCCGACCGAGGCGATCGCCGCCAATGCCGAAAACGCCCTGATATGGCCGACCGCCTTCATGATGCGGGTGATCGCCAGACAACCGAGCAGGAAGCCGGCGAAATAGAACGTGCCCATCAGGCCGATGTCGGAGGGGGAAAACCCTTCCTGCGCACCGCGCAGGGCGATCAGCGTGCCCTGCAATCCATTGCCGCCGAGCAATATGCCCGCGGCGAGAAGGAGAGGGATCAACGGGCGGATGGAGGACATGAAAGGCAATCACATAACGGTGATCCCTTCTTGAACCATCGGCCTGGTCAATGCCAGCAACAAATCGGGGCGGAGATCAATCGGTATCGGTGTATCCGCCAGGCTTCGGCACGGGATGACGGGCGCCGGCTTCGCGCCGTCCTGAGCCAAACAATCCCGTTGCTCCCGATGCGACTGCAATGCCGGACAGAACCGCGACAAGCCCGACAATCAGCTTCGCGCTCACCTGCTCGCCCAGGAAGAAGACGCCGAAGATCGATGCGGTTATCGGATTGACCGCGACGGAAACGGCAACCAGCGTCGGCGCCGCGCGTCGCAGCGCGAATGCCCAGAGGAAGAAGATGAGGGCGCCGCAGATAATGGCCAGGTATCCGGCCGCTATCCACTGAGGTATGCCAAACGTGGCAAGCCGCGCGAAGCCTCCGCTTGAAGCCACCAGGGCGGACAGGCAGACCGCGCCCACGCCCATGCCGAACGCCACGAACGGGATGGGCGCGGTCCGGGACAGAAATGGTCGCGACCAGACATTGTAGAGCGCCATGCACAACGCGGCCGCCACCATGAGCAGGTCTCCGCGCCACGCCCCCTGCGGCGCGGATGCCAGGCTTGTGCCGAGGGCGATCGCTACCCCGCCCATGGCGATCAGGACGCCGGTGATCTTGCGCGCGGTCGGCGGCTCGACCCGCAGAACCGCTCCGGCAATCATGGTGAGCAGAGGCAGTGTGGACAGCGCCAGGGCTCCACGCGCGGCGGTCGTGTAGACAAGCGCTGCGTTGAACAACACCGGAAACAACCCGAAGAACAGGACACCCAAGGCACCAGCGCCGGGCCAGTCGCGCATCGGCGGCCAGGTATCGCGGCGCGCCAGCGCCACGGCGGCGAGCACGAGAAATCCGCCGCCAAACCGGATCGCGCCGATCGTGAGCGGATCGAGCCGGCCTGCCAGATATCGTGTCGCGCCAACGGCGGTACCCCCAAGAGCGCTGGAGAGAATCGCCGCCAATATTCCCAGAGTTTCCATGGTTCCTGACCTGTAAGTCCGGGACCAGCGATATCGGTGGGGCGGCCAGAAAGGAATCGAATAAGTTCAATGAGCTTGATAAGGTTTCACTATGAGCATACCCAGCCTCGATCCGGAGCTGCTGCGAGCCTTCGTCGTTGTCGCCGAGCGCCTGTCCTTCACGCGGGCCGCCGAGCAGCTTAATCGAACGCAGGCCACCGTCAGCCTGCAAGTGAAACGTCTCGAGGAGCGCCTCGAGATCGCCTTGTTCCATCGTTCGACAGCTCGTGTTGAACTCACGGCCGCCGGAGAGGGGTTTCTGATCGACGCCCGGCGTATCCTTGCCCTCAACGAGCAGGCGGTTGCGCGTGTCTCCAGTCAGCGCGTCTCCGGGCACGTTCGCATCGGGGTCATGGAGGATTACGGCACCAAGATCCTGCCGCGCCTTCTCGCCGACATTGCCGGGCGATTTCCCCTGGTGCAGGTCGACATGGAGATCGGACTTACCGCACGGCTCCTGAAACGCCTCGGTTCGTCGTTCGACGCGGTGATCGCCATGCATCCGGAAGGCTCGTCGGGGGGTGAACTGATATGCCGTGAAAGGGCGATCTGGGCGGCGGCGAGGGCCCATGCCGTCGAGGAGCTCGACCCGCTGCCCGTTGCCTTGTCGGATCCCGATTGCCTGTTTCGCGCCTGGGCGATCGCGGCTCTCAACAAGGCAGGCCGGGCCTGGCGTTTGGCCTATGTCAGTCCGAGCCTCGCCGCCACGGAAGCAATCGTCGAGCAGGGCCTTGCGGTCACCGTGGTCAAAGGCAGTATGCTCGCGCCCGGTCTGCGCGGCGTGCATCCCGGCCTGGATATGCCGCTGCTGCCGGGAGCCGAGATACGTCTTCATCGCGCCGAAGCAGCTTCCGCGGGCGTTGCACTGGTCGTCGATCAACTCGCAAACCGCCTTCGGCTGTCGGCCTTGGGTTCATAGGTCGTCCGCAGAACCGCTATGCTGCCGTCGTCGCCTTGACAAATCCGGCCTCCCATGCGCTTTTCGCGCAAATTTTGGGCCGGGCTTCATGTTTCGGCGCACAACCCAGCATCCCGGACTTTTACTCATGACCATGCACCGTTACCGTAGCCATACCTGTGCCCAGTTGAGAAAGGGCGACGTCGGCAATTCCGTTCGCCTGTCGGGCTGGGTGCATCGCGTGCGTGACCATGGCGGCCTGCTGTTCATCGACCTTCGCGACCATTACGGCCTGACCCAGATCGTCGCCGATCCCGATTCGCCGGCCTTCAAGGTCGCCGAGACCGTGCGCGGCGAATGGGTCATCCGCGTCGATGGCGAGGTCAAGGCGCGCTTGCCCGAGACGGTCAACGCCAACCTGCCGACTGGCGAGATCGAGATATTCGCCCGCGAGATCGAGGTTCTGTCGGCGGCCAAGGAATTGCCGCTGCCGGTGTTCGGCGAGCCGGATTATCCCGAGGACATCAGGCTGAAGTACCGCTTCCTCGACCTGCGCCGTGAGACGCTGCACAAGAACATCGTGGCGCGCACGAAAATCATCGCCGAGATGCGCAAGCGCATGGGCGAGGTCGGCTTCACCGAATTCTCGACGCCGATCCTGACGGCTTCCTCGCCGGAAGGCGCGCGCGACTTCCTGGTGCCGTCGCGCATTCATCCCGGTACTTTCTACGCGCTGCCGCAGGCGCCGCAGCAGTACAAGCAACTGATCATGGTGTCGGGCTTCGACCGCTATTTCCAGATCGCGCCCTGCTTCCGCGACGAGGACCCGCGCGCCGACCGTCTGCCCGGCGAATTCTACCAGCTCGACCTCGAAATGAGCTTTGTCGAGCAGGATGACGTGCTCTCCACCATGGCGCCGGTGATGACCTCGGTCTTCGAGGCCTTCGCCAACGGCAAGCCGGTCACCAGGGACTGGCCGCGTATCCCTTATGATGTGGCCATGCGCAAATATGGTTCCGACAAGCCGGACCTGCGCAACCCGATCGTCATGCAGGCGGTCTCGGACCATTTCCGCGACTCCGGTTTCAAGGTTTTCGCCAACATCCTGGCAAACGATCCCAAGGCCGAAGTGTGGGGCATTCCGGCCAAGACCGGCGGCAGCCGCGCTTTCTGCGATCGCATGAATTCCTGGGCGCAGGGCGAGGGGCAGCCCGGGCTGGGCTACATCTTCTGGCGCAAGGAGGGCGAAAAGCTCGAGGGCGCCGGCCCGCTCGCCAAGAACATCGGCGAGGAGCGCACCGAGGCGATCCGCCAGCAGCTCGGCCTTGCCGACGGCGACGCCGCTTTCTTCGTTGCCGGCGACCCGAAGAAGTTCGTCTCTTTCGCCGGTGCCGCGCGCACCCGCGCCGGCGAGGAACTGAACCTCGTCGACCGCGACCGTTTCGAGCTGTGCTGGATCGTCGACTTCCCGTTCTTCGAATGGAACGAGGACGAGAAGAAGATCGATTTCGCCCACAACCCGTTCTCCATGCCGCAAGGCGGCATCGATGCGCTCAACGGCCAGGATCCGCTCAGCATCAAGGCGTTCCAGTATGACGCCGTCTGCAACGGCTTCGAGATCGCCTCCGGCGGCATCCGCAACCATCTGCCGGAAACCATGGTCAAGGCGTTCGAGATGGTCGGGCTGGACCGCCAGACGGTCGAGGAGCGCTTCGGCGGCCTCTACCGCGCCTTCCAGTATGGCGCGCCGCCGCATGGTGGCGCGGCATTCGGCATCGACCGTGTCGTGATGCTGCTGGTCGGCGCCAAGAACCTGCGCGAGATCACCATGTTCCCGATGAACCAGCAGGCCTACGACCTGCTGATGAACGCGCCGTCGGAAGCGACCCCGCAGCAGCTTCGCGATCTCGCGCTGCGTGTCGCGCCGATGAAGAAGGACGCCTGAACGGGGGCTTTGTCCGGTAAGTCAGGAAACGGCTCGAACCGATTCGTTTGATTCGACAATCCAACAAAAAGCCCGGCATCGCTGCCGGGCTTTTTCGTATCGAGTTGGCGTCTATCAGTCTTCGTTCGCCTTGACCGACACGCCGAGCGTCTTCGGCAGGTCGAGCGGATTGGACATGGCGCCCGCCATGATCAGCGCGAACGGCACCGATGCCGGCGGCTCGGCCGAGACTTCGAGGCTCTTCGGATCGTCGAGATACTTGCTGACCGCCGCCGTCACCTGCGCCGTCAGTTCCGGATTGTTGAGCTGCGCCATGCCGAACGGCACGATCGCCTTGGCCTGGTTGGCGATGTCCTTGGCCGACATGCCCTGCTGCTTGCCGACATATTCGAGCACCTTGCCGGTCAGCGAATCGTCGTCGAAACGGATCGAGGCGCTGTTGAACGAAAGCTGCTGCAGCAGGCCGAGCATGGCCATGCCCTGTGCCGAATTATCGGCGCCTTCCGGCTGCGCGGCCATCTTCTTCTGCATTTCCTGCAGCGACTTGATGAAGTCCATCGTGTAGCCGCCGAGGTCGAAGGTCATGCCGAGCGTGCCGGCATTCTCGACGGAGATGTCATATTTCGACAGTTCCATCTTGCCGTCCGAAGGCTGCCAGTTGCCGGCCATCTCGAACTTGCCGGAGATGTTCTGGTAGCCGAGCGCATTGATGACTTCTTTCGACTTCGGGTCATCGACCAGCGAGAGGTCGGCGGTGAACTTTTCCGTATCGCCGGTGAATTCCATCGCCTTGCCGTCGGCGGGCGGCGTGATCTCGATGGCAAGCCCGTCCATCGAGAAGGCGGTCTTGTCGGCGACCTTGACGGTCATGTTCGAGAGCTCGGCCGACTTGTACATCATCAGCGAGCCGAGCGGGCCAGTCGCGCCATCGGCCGGTACGCTCATGTCGTGGATGACGAACGGGCTGAGATTAAGGGTGACGCCGTCCTTGCTGTGCTCGAAGGCCGAGGTCGAAACGGTGCCGATGTCATAGCCGCCATTGGCCTCGGTGATGTTCTCGAGCTTGACGTCGCCGATCGTCAGGCTTTCCTTTTCCGCCGCCGGCTTGATGGCGACTCCCTGCAGCACCATGCTGGTGTTGTCGCCCGTCACGCCGGTCCAGGAGATATCGACGCCCTGAGCCGCCAGTGCCGCCTTGAGACGGTCCGCGACCGCGGCGTCCTGGGCAAGGGCCGCGTTCAGCGGCAATGTGAGCAAGAAGGTCGAAAAAGCGAATTTCGTGAGAGTTGAGCGTTTGATTGTCATCGCAAGGTCCCTGAGAGTGTCCTGAAATTGTTTTTCAATTCTTTGCGCCATCACCATTCCGTGACGAACTGGACGGGAAAAAGGCGCACCCGTCACAATGGTCAAGAATCGCGGCGAAAGGCAAACCCGAACCGGGTGCGATTGTCCATAGCGGTGAATTTGTCATGAAGAAGCGGGTCGCCCAGATGCCGATGCGCTTGCCAATAGAGGCGGCATGTAACAGTCTGATGTTGGCCGGCAGGCACGGCCTTCCGCTTTCATGTTGCAGAACAGGCGAGCCAACAAGTGCGCAAGGCGTGCGCCTCTTGCCGCGAATCACCCACTCGGCTAGTTCCAGCCCATGGGAAAAAGGCTTTTGCCGCCTGAAGATGGCGGCGGCGATCACATCGAACCGGTCGATCTGAAGAAGGCGCTGGAAGAGCGCTATCTCGCCTATGCGCTGTCGACCATCATGCACCGGGCGCTGCCCGACGTTCGCGACGGGCTGAAGCCGGTCCATCGCCGCATCATGCATGCCATGCGCCTGCTGCGCCTCAATCCCGACCAGGGTTTCGCCAAATGCGCCCGTATCGTCGGCGAGGTGATGGGCAAGTTCCATCCCCACGGAGACCAGTCGATCTATGATGCGCTGGTGCGTCTGGCGCAGGATTTTTCGATGCGCTACCCCCTGGTCGACGGGCAGGGCAATTTCGGCAATATCGACGGCGATAACGCCGCCGCCATGCGCTACACCGAAGCGCGCATGACCGATGTGGCGACCGAACTTCTCGCCGGCATCACCGAGGACGCCGTCGACTACCGGCCGACTTACAATGAAGAGGACGAGGAGCCGGTGGTGCTCCCCGGCGCCTTCCCAAATCTCCTGGCCAACGGCTCGTCCGGCATCGCGGTCGGCATGGCGACATCGATCCCGCCGCACAACGCCGCCGAGCTTTGCGACGCCGCCCTTCACCTGATCGAGCATCGCGACGCTCCGGTCGCGAAGCTGATGGAGTTCGTCCAGGGTCCGGATTTCCCGACCGGCGGCATCATCGTCGACAGCCGCGCCTCCATCCTCGAAGCCTATGAGACCGGGCGCGGCGGCTTCCGTGTCCGGGCGAAGTGGCATCAGGAAGACCAGGGCAGGGGCACCTGGAGCATCGTCGTCACCGAAATCCCCTACAGCGTTCAGAAGGCACGGTTGATCGAGAAGATCGCCGAACTGCTGATGGCGCGTAAGTTGCCATTGCTGGAGGATATACGCGACGAGAGCGCCGAGGATATCCGCGTCGTGCTGGTGCCGAAGAGCCGCACCGTCGATCCCGGCATCCTCATGGAATCGCTTTTCAAGCTGACCGAGCTCGAAAGCCGCTTCCCGCTCAACATGAACGTGCTGTCGCGCGGCAAGGTGCCGAACGTGCTGTCGCTCAAGGGCGTGCTGCAGGAATGGCTCGACCATCGCCGCGACGTGCTGATCCGCCGCTCGAAGCACCGCCTGGCCGAGATCGAAAGGCGGCTTGAAATCCTCGCCGGCTACCTGATCGCCTATCTGAACATCGACGAGGTGATCAAGATCATCCGCGAGGAGGATGAGCCCAAGCAGGTCATGATGGCCCGCTGGTCGCTCACCGACACCCAGGCCGAGGCCATCCTCAACATGCGCCTGCGCGCTTTGCGCAAGCTGGAGGAGTTCGAGATCCGCAAGGAATTCGACGGGCTCACCACCGAAAAGAAGCAGATCGAGGCGCTGCTGGCTTCCGACGCCAAACAGTGGTCGACGATCAAGTGGGAAGTCTCCCAGGTCCGCGACAAATTCGGTCCGGAGACCGAACTCGGCAAGCGCCGGACCCAGTTCGCCGACGCGCCCGAACACGACCTGACCGACATCGCGCACGCCATGATCGAGCGCGAACCGGTCACCGTGGTGGTTTCGGAAAAGGGCTGGCTGCGGGCCATGAAGGGTCATCTGGCCGACCTCTCTGCGCTGACCTTCAAGGAAGGCGACAGCCTGAAGCTCGCCTTCCATGCCCAGACCACCGACAAGGTGCTGGTCTTCACCACGGGCGGCAAGTTCTACACCATCGGCGCCGACCGTCTGCCCGGCGGGCGCGGCCATGGCGAACCGATCCGCATCATCGTCGACATGGAAAACGACCAGGACATCGTCACCGCCTTCGTCCACGATCCAAAGCGCAAGCTGCTGCTCGCATCGCATGACGCCAACGGCTTCATCGCGCCGGAGGAGGAGGTCGTCGCCAACACCCGCAAGGGCAAGCAGGTGATGAACGTCAAGGCGCCCGACGAGGCCAAGCGCTGTGTGCCGCTCAACGGCGACCACCTCGCCATCGTCGGCGAGAACCGCAAGATGCTGGTCTTTCCGCTCTCCGAAATCCCGGAAATGGGTCGGGGCAAGGGCGTGCGGCTGCAGAAGTACAAGGATGGCGGCCTGCTCGACCTCAAGCCTTTCACGCTGGAGACGGGTCTCTCCTGGCAGGATTCCGCGGACCGCACCTTTGTCAGGTCGCGCGAGGAACTGGCCGAATGGATCGGCGCCCGTGCTTCCGCCGGACGCATGGTGCCCAAGGGTTTCCCGAGAACGGGCAAGTTTGGATAGCGCACTCTTCCTTCTCCCCTTGTGGGAGAAGGTGGCCTCGCGAAGCGAGGTCGGATGAGGGGTGCTCCAGCTTGGCACCAACGCCTTGATCCGCTGGAACACCCCTCATCCGTCTCGGCGCTGCGCGCCGATCCACCTTCTCCCACAAGGGGAGAAGGAAGAGACGCAACCCAATCATTTGGACTATCGTCACGATTGCTGCACTATGTCGGTGCATAACGGGGAAGGGTGTTTGGGAAAGGCCAGCGTTTGAAGGAATCAAAAATCCAGAAACCGGAACGGCAGCAGCGCCTGTTCGGCCTGTCGACGCCGCTGCGCTCGGCCGTCATTCCGCCACTGTCGGCGGCGCGCTGGCTTCTGGTGCTGATTGTCGCCGCCGGCGTCTATTTCTTCCACGGTTTCCTGTTCCCGGTGCTGGCCGCGCTGGTCATTGCTTTCGCCAGTTGGCCGCTCTATCTGCGCCTGCTTGCCGGAGTCGGCGGCAACCGCACCATCGGCGCCACCTTGGCCATCCTGTTCATCCTCGCCTTCCTGGTGATACCGATCGCGCTTGCCGGCACCTATGCCATCAACGAGGTGCGCGAATGGGTAGGCTGGGCGATCGAGACCAACCGGCATGGCGCCACGACACCGCACTGGATCGCCACCCTGCCCGTGGTGGGTGATTGGTTGAACGAGCAGTGGACGACCAATCTCGGCCATCCCGGCGGCATCGGCGAGTTGATCCAGCTGATCAGCGGCGCCAATATCGGCAGCATCTATCGCGGCGCGCTCGCCGCCGGCGGCAGTGCCTTCAGCCTGTTCCTGACGCTGCTGTTCATGATGATCGCGCTGTTCTTCGCCTATCGCGACGGGGAGAATTTCGCCGGCCAGATCGACCGGCTCGGCGAGCGCATCCTGCCGACCCGCTGGGAGCGGATCTCGCGCGTCGTGCCGGCGACCATTTCCTCGACCGTGACCGGCATGACCATCATCGCCATCGGCGAGGGGCTGGTGCTGGGCATCGCCTACTGGCTTGCCGGCGTGCCGTCGCCGGTGACGCTCGGCGCGCTCACCGGCATCATGGCGCTGATCCCGGGTGGCGCGCCATTGTCCTTCACCCTGGTCTCGATCTACCTCGCGGCCAGCGGCTCGCTGATACCGGGGCTGGCACTGTTCATATGGGGCACGGTCGAACTGTTCATCGTCGACAAGACGCTGCGGCCGAAGCTGGTCGGCGGGCCGATAAAACTGCCTTTCCTGCCGACCTTTTTCGGCCTGATCGGCGGCGTCAAGACCATGGGTTTTCTCGGCCTGTTCATCGGCCCTGTGCTGATGGCGCTGCTTGTCGCGATCTGGCGCGAGTGGCTGCGCGAGGTGGAACTGGCCGACGACATGGCCGCCGGATCGGCGGCCGAGATCGAGGCAAGCCCGCGCATCGAGGTGCTGCCGGAACCCGACGCGACCAGGAAGGCAGATGCCTGATCGGGCGGATGCAGTTAGACCGGATGATGCACCACGAGGTCGGTCCGGCGCTTGCGCCCGTCATGCAACTGCCAGAGCGAGTGCGCTATCAGCGTGACGATCAGGATGCCGCCGCCGATCAGGCTGTTGCGGGTTGGCGTCTCGGCAAAGATCACCCACACCCAGACCGGCGCCAGCACGGTTTCGAGCAGATAGAACATCGCCACTTCCGGTCCTGAAATGTATTTCGGCCCGGCCGCCAGGCAGAAGAACGAGATCGGCATGATGACGGCGCCATTGAAGATGATCCACCATGGCGCGTTCACATGAAAGCCTTCGCCCGACACCATGAAGGCTGCCAGGGCCATCGGCAGAAGCACGCCGACGAGTGAGGTGAACCCCATATCCTTGCCGCTGGCGCGCGAGATGGTGATGGCGATCGCGATGAAGAACGCCGAGCACAGCGCCATGAAATCGCCGAACAGCTTGCCGGTGCCGACCGACCCACCGACGATGACCAGCACGCCGAGGATCATGATCACCATCGCCGCGATCGTCACCAGTTGCGGTCTTTCCTTCAGGAAGATCCAGGACAGAAGGCCGGAGAAGACGGTGTTGAAAGCCAGGATGAACACCAGGTCGGCGGTCGATGTATGAAAGACGGCGGTGACGAAGGTGATTCCCGTCAGTCCATAGCAAAGCGCCACGATCAGGCCGGACCATCCGGGGATGAGCGGCGGCGCGTTTCGGCTGAGCGCCCGCCAGACCGACCAGATGACCATGCCCGCAATGAATGTCGTTCCGGTGCGCAAGAGCATGATCGTCCATGCGCCGCCATCGGCGAGGCGGATCAAGGGTATGTCGACGGTCAGCGTCAGCCCGCCGATGGCGGTTATCAGGAGGCCCTTCTGGTGATCGTAGTGAGAGGACATGCGGGAACCTTCGCAATGAAATGCAGGCTGGCGGCCGATGGTGCAATGGCGCACACTCTCCAGCCAACCGGCTGAAAAACCAGCATCCCCTGCCTTGAAACAGTTTAAGCGCGGATCGTGGAAGAACTCAGCGTGAAACCGCTTCGTTGGTATAGCGCTCCCAGCCTTTCGGGCCGAGATGCTCCTGCGGCATGAAGCGCATCTTATAATTCATCTTGCGCGAGCCGTTGACCCAGTAGCCGAGGTAGACATGGGGCAGCCCCATCGCCTTGGCACGGGCAATATGGTCGAGGATCATGAATGTGCCGAGCGAGCGGCTTTCGAATTCGGGGTTGAAATAGGAATAGACCATCGACAGGCCGTCGGCCATCTTGTCGGTGAGCGCCACCGCGATCAGTTCGCCCTGTCCCTTGCCGGTGATGAATGTGTCGGGGCCGCGCCGCCGGTATTCGATCACCTTGGTGTCGACATGGGTGTCCTCGACCATCATGGCGTAGTCGAGCACGGTCATGTCGGACATGCCGCCGCGGCGATGGCGGGCATCGAGATAGCTGCGGAACAGCGAATACTGTTCGGTCGAAGGCTCGGCATTGTGCATGGCGCCGACCAGATCGGCATTGTGCTGTAGCACGCGCTTCATGTTGCGGCTGGCGTTGAATTCCTGCGCCAGGATACGCACCGAAACGCAGGCTCGGCAGGTTTCGCAGGCTGGCCTGTAGGCGATGTTCTGCGAACGTCTGAAGCCACCTTGCGTCAGGAGGTCGTTCATCTCAGGCGCCTTGTCGCCGACCAGATGCGTGAACACCTTGCGCTCGAACTGACCGTCGAGGTAGGGGCACGGCGACGGCGCGGTCAGGAAGAACTGCGGCGACTGGGTCGGATGCTGCGTCATCTAGCCTTGAAAATACTCCTTCGAGTCGCTCTACCTTTGGCGCGGAAAGCGAAAAATTCAACAGGATTGTGAAGGCCCACCCGAAAGGAGGCCTTCACATTTGCGCCGACACGGCGATAGCGCTTGCGAAACTGCCTTAGCGGCCGGTGCGGCTGACCACGGTGCCGAGCAGAAGATCGTGCAGCGTGCGCTTGCGGTCCGAGAACAAGGTCACCAGCAGAACCAGCGGCGACAGGATGACGTTGCCGGCCCAGAACAGCACGGAATGGACGACGGCGGTCAGCCCGTCGATCGGCCTGCCGTCGAGGCGGTCGAGGCGGATGCCCATCATCTTCATGCCCGTGGTGGCCTGGTCGGAACTGCCCAGCGTGTTCCAGATATAGAGGATGGCGACAGCCGGCACGAGGACGCCGAACAGCATCCAGCCGAGCCCGAGCGTCAAAAGCCCGAGGAAGAACACCAGTATGGCGAAGGGAATGGTGAGCAGCGCGACGATGATGTAGTCGAGCACGAAGGCAAGAATGCGCCGTGTGCGTACGCCTTCATAGGCCCTGACATCGTCAAGCCGGGTGTTGATGATTTCGCCGTCGAGAACGCGCGCGTTCATGTCATTTCCTCGTAACAGGGGCCTGCTTAGCCTGCGCCCACCTCGCCAGAAAATGGTGAAGGCAGATGGCGGAATCAAGATCGGGCCCTTCATCACCGTACAGGCGGGATGAAATAAGGCTGGCGGTCTGAACCGGTTGAATTTGCATCGCGGATGGCGTTAGCTTGTTGCGGCGCAGCAAGACGCCGAGGGGACGGGGACATATGGACTACGACATGCTGGTTATCGGCAGCGGCCCGTCGGGCCGCCGCGCCGCCGTGCAATCGGCAAAGCTCGGCAAGTCAGTGCTGGTGGTCGACCGCGGCCGGCGTTTAGGCGGCGTTTCGGTGCACACCGGCACCATCCCCTCGAAGACGCTGCGCGAAACGGTGCTCAATCTTTCGGGCTGGCGCGAGCGTGGTTTTTATGGGCGCGGCTACCGCGTGAAGCAGGATATTTCGGTCGGTGACCTGATCGAGCGCCTGCACAAGACGCTCGACCACGAGGTGGAAGTGCTGCAACACCAGTTCATGCGCAACACCGTCAAGAGCGCGCGGGCGGCGGTGAAATTTCTCGGCCCCAACAAGGTCAGCCTGACGACGGACAATGGCGACTACAGCGAGGTCGGCTTCGCCAACGCGCTGATCGCGGTCGGCACCAGGCCGCATCGGCCCAATGACGTTCCCTTCGACAAGACGCGCGTCTTCGACAGCGACGAGATGCTGGAACTCGACCGGCTGCCGCGCACGCTGACGGTGATCGGCGCCGGCGTCATCGGCGTCGAATACGCCACGATCTTCTCGGCGCTCGATGTGCCGGTCACGCTGGTCGAACCGCGCAACTCAATCCTTGATTTCGTCGATCGCGAGATCGTCGACGACTTCATCCATCAGATGCGCGATCGCGGCATGACGATAAGGCTGGGCAGCGCGGTCAAGGAAATCCGCTCCAAGCCCGAGACCGCCGAGGTCGAACTGGCCGATGGCCGCACCATCCGTTCGGAGGTCGTGCTTTACGCGGCCGGCCGCACCGGCAATGTCGGCAGCCTCGGCCTCGACGTGGTCGGCATCGAGGCCGACTCGAGAGGCCGTATCAAGGTCGATCCGCAGACCTTCCAGACCACCGTGCCCAATATCTACGCCGCCGGCGACGTCATCGGCTTTCCGAGCCTCGCCTCGACCTCGATGGAGCAGGGCAGGGTGGCCGCCTGCCCCGCTTTCGGCGTGACGTTGCAGCCGCCGCCCGAGACTTTTCCTTATGGCATCTATGCGGTGCCGGAGATCTCGACCGTCGGCCAGTCCGAGGAGCAGGTCCGCCAAAGCGGTGCCGCCTATGAAGTCGGCGTCGCCCGCTTCCGCGAAACCTCGCGTGGTCACATCATGGGCGTCGACACCGGCTTCCTGAAACTGCTGTTCTCGATCGAGACGCGCCGACTGCTCGGCGCACATATTGTCGGGGAGGGCGCCACCGAACTCATCCATATCGGCCAGGCCGTCATCAATCTCGGCGGCACCGTCGACTTCTTCGTCAACAACACCTTCAACTATCCGACGCTGGCCGAAGCCTACAAGATCGCCGGGCTGGACGCCTGGAATAGGATGGGACGAGGCTCCTAAATGTCCATCTCTCAAGGGCGCTGGCGTCGTTCTAGGAAATTTTTCTCGTGAAATGGGACACAAGCAACGCCGAAATCGCCGAGAATGCGCCAAAGATTACCAGGTATCCTCCAGCGAACCACTCGTTTTTTGCTCCCGAAATCATAAAGTGAGCTAGAGTAATTAGCGTTAAAATATAATGATATTTTTGGGCCATTGCTAGATTGTATATCATGCGGATATTTGACTTTGTGTATGGCAATCCAGTCCAGTCGTTTCTCAAATTTTGTTGTATATAGATGATGGGATGTTCGAATCTGCCGTGAAGCTCTACTAATCTTCTGGGGAACGCGAGCGAGGCAGCGACGATCGCGCCCACAAACCCCATCATCCAGACAGAATCCCCCCAAATTACCGACACGGGAATCGGGGCCGTCAAAGTCCATACGGACACTACTGCGAACAGTCTCTCAAAAATCCCGGGTTCTGTCGCGACGGTCGTAGCATCCATGGAATATCTCGATCGTGTCATCGATATTCTAGTTGCCGCCATCACCCCTGTCACTGCGCCCTGGGGCTGTTCTACCCGTCCATCTGAGCGAGCAGAGCCAGCATCACGTCGGCCGAAGGCATCGGCAGCACTGCCTCGATTTCGGCGGGACGAACGCCGGCAATGGCCGTCTCGGTTCCGCCCGCGACGGTGCCGAGTAGTCCGCGAAAACCGTGTTTCGACCAGGCGAGTTCCTGCAGCTTCGGACTGGTCAACGCCTCCAGCAGCCTGTCGACGGCCGGATCGATGACGATCAGGGGATGGGCGGAATATACGGTCGGTCTGGGATAAAGAATCTCGGGTTTGGCGCCCATGCCGGCCTGCACTCTTTGCCAACGCGCCGGGTCGGCGAGCGCCCACTCTACCAGCTGGTTTTCGTAGCCGACCACCATCGGCTCGGCGCCGAGGCCGCCGGCGATGTACTGGTCGAACAGCTTTCCCGACGAGGACGACTTCAGTCCCATGCCGCGGAAGATCGCCTTGGCCTGGTCGCCATGCTGCGCCAGCAATTCCTGCGTCGCGACGTCGCCGCTCATCAGGCTCAGCACCAGGCCGGCGAACATGAAGCCGGAATTGGACCGGTTGGGGTCGGTGGAAACGATCCGCGCGCGGCCATAGAGTTCGCCGATGCCGAGATCCGACCAGTTCTTGCCGGCCAGCACGGCATCGAGCAGCGCCTTGAGATCGAGCTGGTTGTAGCCGCCTTTGGCGGCGACCGTAACCAGTCCGCTCTTCTTGAGGCCCTCCACGACTGGGCCCCAGGTGTAGATGACGATCGGCGAGTTCAGCACCACCTGGTCGTTGCGGATAGCCACGCCGCTCTTGCGGGCCAGATCGACCATGATCGACGAGGACGGCCAGAGGAACTGCGGTTTCTGGGTTAGCAAGGCCGGCTCGCGCACCATCTCTACCGAACCGGCGACGCGCGCGTCGAGCTCCAGTCCGTAGCCGCCCAGCGCATGGACGACATCCGGATCGGCTAGAAAAGCCTGCTTCTCGCCACCGATGAAGCCGAAAAGATGCGCCTTGTTGCCGAGATAACCGCGGAACTCCGGACGGTCCTTGAGTGCCAGATAGCCACCGGTGCCGGCGGCGGCGGCACCCAGCAGACCCAGTCCGAAAGCGCGGCGCGAAATGGCCATCAGCGACCGATATCCTCTTTCAGCGACTCCTGAATGAGCCGCAGGTCAACGTCGAGCGTACCGAGTTCGGTATCGGCCAGGCTGTCGGCATAGTGCACGAAGGCGTCCTGCAGCTTGGCGATCACAGAACCGATATTGGCGAGCCGCGCCTGGCTCGGCGCGCGCCGGCTGGCCAGCGTCGCATAGCCTTCGGCCACTTCCGCCGCCTGCGGCACATAATAGGTTAGAAAGCGCCGCACGGAAGACGCTGTTTCGGGCTTGGCTTCGACCCGCGCGATCACGTCGGCGGCGATATCGGACAGGTTCTTGACCTTGGCCGCCATATCCTTGTCGGAGATGCTGCGCGCCGCTGCTGTAAGGCGGTCCGCGGCAGGCTGCGCCTGCGCCAGCAGCTCGCGCGCGAACGCCACACGGCTGCCGCCGATCGATCCGAGGTCGAGGCCTTCGAACAATTGGCGCGGCGCCAGCACGAAGACCAGGCCGGCAAAAACCAGCACAGAGATGACAGCCGAGACCAGGAACGGAAAATGCGTGAGAAAACTCAAACCGACCAGGAGCACTGCCGAGATCAGGCCTGCCGCGATCCAGTTCCAGTCGTTGCCGAACAAGCCACGCATGCTTAGCCGCGCATCTCAGTTATAGCCGCGGGCGGCGCGGAAGGCGCCGGCAAGATCGCCGCTGCCATCGAATACCCGCGCCGAAGTCGCCTTGGCAAGGCTGGCGAACTGGGTCTTGTCGGCATCGCCGAAGGTGATGCCGAACACCGGCACGCGCACTGGGGCATCACGCCATTGCTGGAGGAACCGGTCGGCGCTGCCGTCGGTGCGGCCGTCGGTCATGATGATGATCGCCGGCAGATATTTTGGCAGGTCCGGGGTCGCGGTGATCTCCTGCAGCGCCTGCTGGGCGCAGGCATACATGTCAGTGCCGCCGCCGGCATGCTGCTCGGCGACGGCGGCCAGCAGCCTGGCTTGGCCGGCCGCATCGCCGGTCGCCTCGAAATTGCCGCGCACGGCGCCGTCGAAAGGCAGGACGAAGATGCGATCGGACGGCGTCCACTGCACCAGCACCTCGCTGGCCTTCTCCGGTGTGAACAGCAGTTGCGCCGCGGCCTGCAACTGCTTCTCGCCCTGGTCTTCCATCGAGCCGGAGAAGTCGAAGCACAGCGCTGTCAGCGAAGGCTTGCGCAGGGCCTCCTGATAGAGGTCGAGCGCCTTGCGGATCACCGCCGGTTCGGGCATGCGGATCGAGGTCACCAGCCTGCCCGGGTCGAAATTCCAGTCGGGCTCGGCCGTGGCCTGGACCGCCTGGCCGCCGAGCGGGAGCCGCCGGCCGGTGTCGGCGATGCGCTTGCGCACCGCGTCCGACTGCAGATAGGCGAGCAGGTCGGTGAAGAATTTCTCGACGTCCGCGCCGCGCCCATGGTCGATGAAGCCGAGCGGCGAATCGCCGACCGCGACACCATCGGCGGGGTAGATGGCGTAGAGCGGCTCCTTGCCCATCTGCTTCAGCCGGTCATTGGTCTCTTTCAGCGTCGCTTCATAGTTCCACATCGCGTCGTAGAGCGTGCCCTTGCCGGCACTTTCGACATAGAGATCGGCGAGCCATCCCGAGGAGCCCGAAGAGCGCTCGACGCCTTGCAGCAAAGCGCTCACGGTTTCGCGCACATTCGCATTGTCGAGATCGCCGGGCTCGATCACTTCCTTGCCGCCGAGCGCGCTGGACAGCATGGCGAGATAGGCGCTGGCGCCGGAATTGGACTGTGTCGCCGACGTCATCAGGAATTTGAGCCTGCCGTCCTTCACCGCCGCCAGAATGTCCTTCATGAAGACCGGCTTGCCGACCCAGCCGAGTTCTGCTGCCTTGGATTTGCGCACGCCGAGAATGACAGGCATCTGCGCGATCGAGGTGAGGTTGCGCACCTTGCGGCCCGTGTCGAAAAGATCGACCCACACGCTCGAGGCGGGCCAGACCGCGTCCTGATCGAGCCCGGCTGGCCGCTGCAGGCCGAGTCCGATGTCGAGCGAGCCTTCATAGGCGAAAGTGCAGGTCGCGCCCTGCTTGGCGCAGAATTCCTGCACGATTGGTTCCAGCACCGTGTTTTCGGACCCGGAAACGATCGAGAAGTTCACATGGCTCGAATTGCAGGCGGTAAGCAGCACCGCAAGGGTCAGCAGCAGAACGGACGTCAGCGTCTTCAGCATGGCGGTTCCGATCAGGACTGGGTCAGCGCTTTCTTCAGATCGAGCGTCATCTGGTCCATCTGCTTTTCGGCGTCGGCCCGCTTCTGGCGGCCCTCCTGCTGCACCTTCAGCACGCCTTGCACCGTGTCGATGAGATCGCGGTTGGCCTGCGCCAGCGTTTCGACATCGACGATGCCGCGCTGCGCCTGCTCCTCGATCGAGATCGCCTGGTCCTTCATCATCTTGGAGGTCTGGCGGATCATCTCGTTGGTGGCGTCGGTCACCGTCTTTTGCAGTTCGAGCGCCGATTTCTGGTTGGTCAGCCCAAGCAGGATGACCATTTTCTGCTTCCATGCCGGCACGGTCAGCGCCGAGGTCGCCTGCAAATTCTCGATCAGGGTCTCGTCGCCGGACTGGACGATGCGGATCTGCGGCAATTGCTGGATGCCGAGCTGGCGCGCCTGCACCAGGTAGAAGACGCGCTTTTCCAGGCGGTCGAGCGCCTGCACAGCATCCTGGTAAGTCTGCGCCTCCAGCGTACCGCCTGCGTCACCTCCGGCCTTATCCGCCACCGCCTTCAGCTTCGGCAGTTCGTTGGCACGGTAGTCGTCGACGAATTTCTTGCCGGCCTGCACATAGGCATCGTCCGTGGAGACGATGAAGCGGCCGTTGATCCACCAATTGTAGCCGTACCAGCCGGCACCGGCGAGCACCACGAGCCCGGCGATGAGGAAGGCGAACCGCTTGCGGCCACCCTTCTTGGCGGGTGCATCGCCGGGGGCACCCTCCACGCCCTTCGCGGGCGAGGTCTTCGCCTCGCCGGTCGGCGTCTCGGGGCGCAGCTGCGTCACGTTCGAGCCGGCGCTTCCGAGCGCCGGGTCGATCTCCATGACCACGGTCCGCCCGGCCCCGCCAATGCCCGTATCGGTGTCGATGTCTCTCATCACGGCTCTCCCGGAAGCGGCAGAAATGCTGCGAGTTGAAGTCAATTTTCCAATGACCGAACCGTTCGGTCGGGC
>NZ_JAFKIC010000342.1 GCF_017306585.1 Mesorhizobium sp.
CCGAACCGGGCGCGCAATTGTCGATTTGGGCCTTGTTCATGCAGGCCAGCTGGGTGGTCAAGCTGGTCATGATCGGGCTGCTCTGCGCCTCGGTGTGGACCTGGGCGATCATCGTGGACAAGCTCGTCTCCTACGGCCGCATGCGGCTGGCGCTCAACCGCTTCGAGCAGGTGTTCTGGTCCGGGCAGTCGCTGGAGGAGCTCTACCGCACGCTCGCCGACCGCAAGACGACGGGCATGGGCGCCATTTTCGTCGCCGCCATGCGCGAATGGAAGAAGAGCTTTGAGAAGGGCGCCAAGTCGCCGCTCGGGCTGCAGACCCGCATCGACAAGGCCATGGACCTGGCGCTGACGCGCGAAATGGAGAAGCTGGAGGGCCGCTTGGGCTTCCTCGCAACCACCGGTTCGGCGGCGCCCTTCATCGGCCTGTTCGGCACCGTCATCGGCATCATGACCTCGTTCCAGGCCATCGCCGGCTCCAAGAACACCAGCCTCGCGGTTGTCGCGCCCGGCATCGCCGAAGCGCTGCTGGCGACCGCCATCGGCCTGCTGGCGGCCATTCCGGCCGTCATCGCCTACAACAAGCTGTCATCGGACGCGAGCAAGATCGCGGTGCGCATGGAAGGGTTCTCCGACGAGTTCTCCGCCATACTCTCGCGCCAAATCGATGAAAAAGTAGCGCCGAAGGCCTGAGGGACGATCATGGGAATGTCTGTAGGCGCAGGTGGTGGACGTGGCGGGCGAGGCCATAGACGGCGCGGCCGTCACCATGCGCTGATGTCGGAAATCAACGTCACGCCGATGGTCGACGTCATGCTGGTGCTCTTGATCATCTTCATGGTCGCGGCGCCGATGCTGACGGTCGGCGTGCCGGTCGACCTGCCCGACACGCAGGCCAAGGCCATGAACGCCGATACCCAGCCGATCACTGTCTCGATCGACGCCCAGGGCAAGATCTATCTGCAGAACACCGAAATCGCGATGGATGATCTGGTGGCCAAGCTGCAGGCGATCTCCAAGACCGGCTACGACGAGCGCATCTTCATTCGCGGCGACAAGTCGACCGACTATGGCACGGCGATGAAGGTCATGGCCCGCATCAACGCGGCTGGCTACAAGAACATGGGCCTGGTTTCACTGCAGGAACAGGATCAGTAGACGCGACATGAGGACCGGCCTCACCACATCGGTGATCCTGCACGCGGCGGTGCTGGCCTTCGGCCTGTTCACGCTGTCGGCGCCGGCCGCGCTGCCGTCGGCCGACGTGGAGTCGGTCGCGGTCGACATCGTGCCGATGGAAGCCATCGCGCAGACGCTGCAGGGCGACAAGAAGGCCGTGATGCATGAAAAGCCGGCGCCGACCCCCACCAAGCGTCCCGATATCGTGCCGGATGCCCAGAAGGTCGGTGAAAACACCGTTGACACCGACAAGCCCGTAACGCCTGAAGCCAAGCCGAAACCCGTCGATATGACCTCGGCTCCGCCGCCGGCGCCGACGCCGAAGGAAAAGCCGTCGACCGAGGACGTGCCGAAGCCGCAGGAAAAGCCCAAGCCGGTTCCGGCAACGGAAGTGGCGCCCGCGCCGCAGCCCAAGGAAGAGGTCAAGCCCGAGCCCGTCAAGCAGACCGAGCCCAAGCCGACGCCGGCCAAGGAGCCGACCCCGACGCCGCCGCAGCAGGACAAGACCGCGGCCATCGAGCCGACACCCGCCGTCAAGCCCGACGCCGTCGCTCAGGCGATCGACAAGAACCAGCCCGACGAAGCCCAGCTTCCGGACTCCGCGCCCGCACCGGAAGCACGGCCGAAACCGCAACCGCAGCCGGCGCAGGCTGAAAGCGCCAAGGCGCCGGACCGCAAGGACGCCGACAAGCCGGTCAAGGAAGCGTCGTCGAAGCCGAAGTCGGAAGACAAGCAGTTCAATGCCGATCAGATTTCAGCGCTGCTGGACAAGCAGAAGCCTTCCGGAGGCGGCGCCAAGCGCTCGACCCAGCAGGCCTCGCTCGGCGGCGACAAGGATCAGGGCCAGAAGCTCTCAAAATCCGAGCAAGGCGCGCTGGAAGATCAGCTCGGTCATTGCTGGACCCTTCCGGTCGGCCTCGAAGGGTCGGAGGATTTCACCGTGGTCATCCGCTTCAACCTGAACGCCTCGGGCAAGCTGGAAGGCCGCCCGACTGTCGAAAAGTCCAGCGGCAACCCGCAATTCGACGCAAGCGCGGTTCGCGCCGTGCAGAAATGTGACGTTGCCGGATTGCAGGTTCCCGCAGGGAAGCAAGACATTTGGTCTGACGTTCGCGTCAACTTCGATCCAAGAGCGATGCTTGGCCTTTAGCCTGAGCACCCAAAAATCAGCAAGAGAAGCGAGAAGACATGAAATCCATCCTCAAGCCGCTCCTGATGGTCGCCGCGATGGCGATGGGCATAATTTCTGTCGCCACCTTGCCTGCTCGGGCAACCCTCGAGCTCAATGTCAACAAAGGCAATGTCGAGCCGATGCCGATCGCCATCCCCGATTTTCAGGGAGAGCTCGGAGCGCAGATATCGGCAATCGTCACAGCCGATCTGAAACGGTCAGGACTGTTCGCGCCGATCGACAAGGCGGCCTTTGTCGAAAAGATCACGAACCCCGACTCGCCCCCCCGCTATGAGGACTGGAAGGTCATCAACGCGCAGGCACTGGTGACCGGAAGCGTCAGCAAGGAAGCGGATGGCCGCATCCGTGCCCAGTACCGGCTGTGGGATATCTTCGGCAACACGCAGCTGGCTGGCGAGCAGTTTTTCGCAAACGACGCCAATCAGCGCCGCGTTGCCCACATCATCGCCGATGCGATCTATGAGAAGATCACCGGCGAGAAGGGCTATTTCGACACGCGCGTCGTGTTCATCGACGAGTCCGGGGCCAAGAATGCCCGCAAGAAGCGTCTCGCCATCATGGACCAGGACGGCGCCAATGTGCGCTATCTCTCGGACGGCCGCTCGATCGTGCTGACGCCGCGCTTCTCGCCGAACCGGCAGGAAATCACCTACATGTCCTATGAAAGCGGGCAGCCCAAGGTCTATCTGCTGCAGATCGAGACCGGGCAGCGCGAACTGGTCGGCAATTTCCCGGGCATGACATTCGCACCGCGCTTCTCGCCCGACGGGCAGAAGGTGATCATGAGCCTGCTGCGCGACGACGGCAATTCCAACATCTTCGCCATGGATCTGCGCAGCCGCTCGACGACGAGGCTGACCAATTCGACGGCTATCGACACCTCGCCTTCCTACTCGCCAGACGGCAGCAAGATCGTCTTCACCTCCGACCGCGGCGGCCGCGCGCAGATCTATGTGATGGGCTCGGACGGTT
>NZ_JAFKIC010000343.1 GCF_017306585.1 Mesorhizobium sp.
GGAGATTAGCAGCCTTGCCGCTGGCTCCCTTTCTGAAGCGAACCCGCAAGCCTCACCGTCGGCGACTGGCGAAAGCGGCCCCGCGAGCACAATCTCCCCCCTTGAGGGGGAGATGTCCGGCAGGACAGAGAGGGGGGCCTCGCGCCAACCTTCACAAAAGACCGCCGCACATTTCCCCTTCCGCGCCGCCACCTTCGGCAACGTCACGGTGGCGCTGGCCCCCGATCGCGGCCGCTCCGCCGACCGCCGTGCCGATTACCACGACCCGACCCTGCCGCCGCGCCACGCCCTGCTCGCCTTCGGTCTCTGGCTGCGCAAGGCGCTCGGCATTCACGCGCTGATCCATGTCGGCGCCCACGGCACGCTGGAATGGCTGCCCGGCAAGACGGTCGCGCTGTCGCAAACCTGTTTCCCCGAGATCGTCACCGGTCCGCTGCCCGTCATCTACCCCTTCATCGTCTCCAATCCCGGCGAGGCCGCTCAGGCCAAGCGCCGCATCGCCGCGCTCACGCTTGGCCATCTGCCACCACCCTTGACCGGTGCGGGACTGGACGAAGACCAGCACAGACTGGAACGCCTGGTCGACGAATACGCCCAGGCCGACGGCCTCGACCGCCGCCGCCGCGACCGGCTTGCCAAGCTGATCGTCGACACCGCCCAGAAGACTGGCCTCGCCTCGCAGGCCGGTGTCGCCAGGACCGACGCCCCGGACGAAGCGTTGCGCCGCATCGACGCCTGGCTCTGCGACCTCAAGGATTTCGCCATCAAGGACGGCCTGCATATCTATGGCCGCGCTTCCGGCGACGAAGCCGATCCGATGCGCCGGCAAAGCGCCGAGGCAGAAAGGGACGCCTTGCTCGCCGCGCTCGATGGCCGTCACGTCAAGGCCGGTCCGGCCGGCGCGCCGGCGCGCGGACGCTCCGACGTGCTGCCCACCGGCCGCAACCTGTTCACGTCGGACCCGCGCACCACGCCGACGCCGACCGCCTATGACATTGGTAAGGCGGCGGCGGAGGAAGTGGTGCGCGCCTATATGCAATCGCATGGCGACTGGCCGCGTTCCCTCGTTATCGATCTCTGGGGATCGGCCTCGTTGCGCACCGGTGGCGAAGAAATTGCGCAGGGTCTGGCGCTGATGGGCTGCCGCCCGCAATGGGACGCCGCCACCGGCCGCATCTCAGGCATCGAGGTCCTCCTGCCAGCGACGCTCGGTCGCCCGCGCGTCGATGTCACCTGGCGTATTTCGGGCCTGTTCCGCGACATGTTTCCGACCCAGATCGCGCTGATCGATGCCGCCGCCAACGCTGTCGCGGCGCGCGACGAGGACGATTCGGAAAACCCGCTCGCGGCCAGGACGCGCGCCGATGGCAAGGTCACCCCCCGCATTTTCGGCACCTCGCCGGGCACCTACGGCGCTGGCGTCGAAGACATGCTGTCCAGCGGCGACTGGGCCGCGCGCGAGGAAATCGGCCGCGCCTATCTCGACGCCACCTCGCACGCCTATGGCGGCGCCGCAGGTGAAGGCGTTTCGGTACCGGGCGCTTTCGAGGGACGCCTCGCCGAGGCCGACCTTCTTGTCCACACCGGCGACGATCCCGGCCGCGATATTCTCGAAGGCTCCGCCGATGTCGCCTTCATCGGCGGCTTTTCAGCCGCCCTGGCCGCCCTTGGCCGCAATGCCGATGTCATCGTGCTCGACACGACCGATCCGCAAAGACCGAAGCCGCGCTCGGTCGGCGAAGCCGTGTCGCGCGTGGTGCGGGCGCGGGCCGTCAACGCCCGTTTCATTTCAGGCCAGATGCGCCACGGCCCGCGCGGCGCCTCCGAATTCGCCGAGACGGTCGACCGCCTTGTCGGCTTTGCCGAAACCACCAATGCGATTCCGGGCGCGCTGATCGAAGCCGTCCACGATGCCTATATCGGCAATGAGGAGGTCCGCGCTTTCATCCTGCGCGAAAATCCGGCCGCCGCCAAAGTCATCGCAGAGCGTTTCCTGTCGGCGCGCCGCCGTGGCCTCTGGCATCCCCTGCGCAATTCGATCGACGACGATCTCGCCGCCCTGATCGCCGAAGCCGAAGCGCTTGGGGTCGCGGCATGAATGCCTTCTCACGTCGCGGCGCCTGTCCGGCCCTGTCCGCGCCGATGCAGACGGGTGACGGTTTGCTCGTGCGGCTTAACCCGGTGAGCGGAGGCCCGTCTTCTGGAGGATTGTCGCCGAAACAGTTGATCGCGCTGGCCGAATCCGCTTCGCGGCACGGCAATGGCATCATGGAGGTCACCGCGCGCGGCAGCCTGCAGATCCGCGGCCTGACGGCGGCAAGCGCGGCGCTGCTTGCGACAGAAGTCGACTCACTGGGCATCGAGGTGCGCACCGGCGTGCCGGTGGAAACCGGGCCGCTGGCGGGTATCGACCCCCGGGAGGCCGCCGATCCCCGGCCGTTGGCTGGACGCATCAGGGATGCGATTGACAAAGCCGGGCTGACGCCGAGGCTGGGGCCGAAGGTTTCGGTGGTTGTCGATGGCGGCGGGCAATTGACGATGGATGCGGTGACCGCCGATGTGCGGTTGAAGGCGGTGCGAAGCGGGCACGACATCATTTGGAGCGTATCGGTTGCCGGGGACGGTCGAAGCGCCAAACTGTTGGCAAAGGTCGACGCGGAGGCTGCCAGGGATATAGCCGTCGCCGCACTCAGGATGGTTGCCGAGAAGGGTCGGGAAGCGCACACCCGGGATTTGTCTGAGCGACAGCTGGCATCTTTGGCAGGTTGGCTATACCTGACAGGTCCGCGCGAGGCCCCCCTCTCTGTCCTGCCGGACATCTCCCCCTCAAGGGGGGAGATTGGCAGCGTCGCCGCTGGCTCCGTTTCTGAAGCCAGTCCGCAAGTTTCGACGTTCGCGATAGGCAAAACCATCGGCGCAGGTACAATCTCCCCCCTTGAGGGGGAGATGTCCGGCAGGACAGAGGGGGGGGCCTCCCGCAAACCTATCGGCCTTTTTGCCCTAGCCAGCAGCACTTTTACCCTAGGCATCGGCCTGCCCTTCGGCAGCATGCCCGCGAACAGAATTATCGACCTCGCACAGAGTGCCCTCACCCTCGGCACCACCGAAATCCGCCTCGCCCCAGGCCGAGCCCTGCTTTTCCTCGGCCAGCCGACGCACACAAATAACCCACTGCAGCAAATCGCCGCCTCCCTCGGCTTCGTCACCTCTCCCACCGATCCCCGCACACGCATCGCCGCCTGCCCTGGCACGCCGGCCTGCGCCTCAGGCCGGATCGCGACGCGCGACATTGCCGAACAGATAGCCGCCGAAAGTTCCGATAATCTCGACTTCACCCTGCA
>NZ_JAFKIC010000344.1 GCF_017306585.1 Mesorhizobium sp.
GGCGGCCCGGCCTGGTATCATCCCGGCCGCTCCGGCACGATCAAGCTCGGGCCGAAGACGGTGCTCGGCACATTCGGCGAATTCCATCCGAGGACGCTTGAAGGGCTCGATGCCTCCGGGCCGCTCTGCGGCTTCGAAGTGTTCGTCGACGCGGTGCCCGAACCGAAGGCCAAGCCGACCAAGACCAAGCCGAAGCTGGAGCTCTCCGCTTTCCAGGCCGTGAAGCGCGATTTCGCCTTCGTCGTCGACAAGTCGGTCGAGGCCGGCACGCTGGTTCGCGCCGCCCTTGCCGCCGACAAGAAACTGGTCACCGGCGTCTCGGTGTTCGATATCTTCGAAGGCGCCTCGCTCGGCGCCGACAAGAAATCGATCGCCATCGAAGTGTCGATCCAGCCGGTCGAGAAGACGCTGACCGACGAGGATTTCGAGGCGCTGGCCAAGCGCATCGTCGAGAATGTCGGCAAACAGACGGGCGGCGTTCTGCGCGGCTGAGGCAATTCCAGGAAATTGCGTCGCGATTTTCGCCAGGGAATTGCGGATTGCGGAGTGATGGCGAATCGCCCTCCAAAGGGCGATGAACCATCTGCGCTATTCCGGGCTGCCTTTCGAAGCACAACGCGTCGCTTTTCTGGATATCGTCTCGGCTGATCCGTTGGTCCGCGACGCGCTGGCGCGGGCTCGCGCGCTGGCTCTGCCGGATTGGCTGGTGGTTTCCGGTGCGCTTTACAACAGCGTCTGGAACCATCTGACCGGCAAACCGTCGGGTTACGGCATCAAGGACGTCGATCTCTTCTATTTTGACGACAGCGACCTGTCCTACGAGGCTGAGGACACAGTGATCCATCGGGCGGCGAAGCATTTCGAGGCACTGAGCGTGCCGGTTGAGGTGCGCAACCAGGCGCGGGTGCATCTGTGGTATCCGCAGAAATTCGGGCAGGACTGCCCGCGCTATGCGAGCGCCAGCGAATCCGTCGGCTATTTTGCCTCGAAGACGCATGCGGTCGGGGTGCGGTATGGCGCTGATGGGCAGCTGGAACTGGTGGCGCCGTTCGGGCTGGATGATATCTTCTCGTTCCGCATCGTGCCCAACCGGGTGCTGGACAATCAGCGCACGCATGAGGCGAAGGGGAGAAGGGCGCGGGAGTATTGGCCGGAGATCTCCATCGTGCCCTGGTAAGATAAGTCTCCGCGAGGCCCCCCTCTCTGGCCTACCGGCCATCTCCCCCTCAAGGGGGGAGATTGGCAGCTTCGACGCCGGCGCATTTTTCTACAGCATTGGTGATTGGCGAAGGCCGCGGTGACATCTGATCTCCCCCCTTGAGGGGGAGATGGTCGGCAGGCCAGAGAGGGGGGCCTCGCGCCGACCTTTCCATAAGAGGGGAGTCGAAGCGACCCTCTCCCCCTACCCATTCACCAGCGCCAGCAATTCCTCCGTATAGCGCTCGCCCATGACCTTGTCCGGCGACAGCGCATCACCAATTGCCGCCACTTCCGCCGAACTCAACTCGATCCCAGCCGCCGCCGTGTTCTGCTCCAGATGCCGTATTTTCCGCGCACCGGGGATCGGCACGATGAAATCGCCCTGGTGCAGCACCCAGGCCAGCGCCAGCTGTGCGGAAGTGACGCCTTTTTCCGCCGCCATCTTCTCCAGCACGGCGATGACCGCGTTGTTGGCTTCCATCGCTTCGGCCTGAAAGCGCGGCAAGGTGCGGCGCCAGTCGTCAGCGCCGAGCGCTTCGGGCTTGGCAATCGTACCGGTGAGCAGGCCACGTCCTAGTGGGCTATAGGGGACGAAGCCAATGCCGAGCTCGCGGCAGACGGCGAAGACCTCGTCCTCGGGATCGCGGCTCCAGAGCGAATATTCGCTTTGCACCGCCGATATCGGATGCACGGCATGCGCCCGGCGGAGCGTCGCTCCACTCACTTCGGACAGGCCAAGTGCCCGCACCTTGCCTTCGCGCACGAGTTCTGCCATCGCGCCGACCGTGTCCTCGATCGGAACATTCGGATCGACGCGGTGCTGGTAGTAGAGATCGATCACGTCGGTATCGAGCCGCTTCAGCGATGCTTCGGCCACCGCCTTGACGTGCTCGGGACGGCTGTCGACGCCGACCATACGGTCGGTGCCCGAGCCCTCCTCCGAAATCTTGAAGCCGAATTTGGTCGCGATCGTCACCTTGTCGCGCACCGGCTTCAGCGCCTTGCCGAGCAGGATTTCGTTCTCGAAGGGACCATAGACTTCGGCCGTGTCGAAGAAATTGACACCGATCTCGACGGCGCGGCGCAACGTGGCAATCGCTTCCGCCTCCGGCTGACCGCCATAGCCGAAACTCATGCCCATGCAGCCGAGACCGACAGGGAAGACTTCGAGTTCAGGTCCGAGTTTGCGGGTTTTCATAACGCGTCTCCTTGTTGCGATGACGAAGAGATAGCGCCTTGAGATATGTTCGATAATGGTCTCCTATGCGCACGGGTCAGTCTAAAAAATAGATCAATGAACCGAGCGCATCTTTCCCAACTGGCCGTGCTGGCCACGGTCGCCCAATGCGGCAGCTTTCGCGGCGCGGCGCGCGAACTGGCGATCGCGCCGTCGGCTGTCAGCCATGCCGTGTCCAGCCTCGAGGCGCGGCTTGGCGTGCGGCTGCTGGCGCGCAGCACGCGCAGTGTCGCCCCGACAGAGGAAGGCGCGCAGTTGCTGGAGCGGTTGCGGCCGGCTTTGTCCGAGATCGACTTGGCGCTGGAAACGGCGGTCGAAGCGCGCGACCGCCCCGCGGGGAATCTCAGGCTCACCGTGCCGCGCACCGCCGCGCATCTGGTGCTGACGCCACGCCTCGGCGCCTTCGCCACCGCCTATCCCGACATCGTGCTGGAGATCGTCATCGAGGATCGTTTCACCGATGTGGTCGAGGGCGGCTTCGACGCCGGCGTGCGGCTCGGCGAAAGCCTGCAGCGCGACATGATCGCGGTGCGCATCGGACCGGACCTTCGCGGCGCCGTGGTCGGCGCGCCGTCCTATTTCGCCGCCATGCCGAAGCCGCGCCATCCGCGCGATCTCGCCGATCACCGTTGCATCCGCTTCCGCTTCTCCAGCGGCATACTCTACCGCTGGGAATTCGAGAAAGACGGCGAGGCAATCGAGATCGCGGTGGAAGGGCCGCTGATCCTCGACGAGGATCATCTGATCGCGCAGGCGGTGATCGATGGCGCCGGTCTTGCCTTCGTCTTCGAGCCCTATGTCCAGGCCCCGCTCGCCGACGGAAGACTGATCCGCGTGCTGGAAGACTGGTGTCCGTCCTTCGACGGCTTCTTCGTCTATTATCCCAGCC
>NZ_JAFKIC010000345.1 GCF_017306585.1 Mesorhizobium sp.
CGGCGATCTCGGCCGCGCGCTGAACCGGCTGCTGACCGGCTTTCGCACCCGCACGAAAGTATTCGATCCCTGGCTGCCGCCGTCGATCCTGGTCGACAATGGCGTCGAGCCGGCCTCGCTCGACGAGGTGCTGTCGTCCAGCGACTTCGTCTTCGTCGTCGCCTCGGTCACCTCGGAGAACCAGGGTTTTCTCGGCGCCGAGGCCTTCGCCTCGATGCGCAAGGGCGCCGCCTTCATCCTGCTCAGCCGCGCCGGCGTCGTCGATTTCCCCGCCTTGATGGCGGCGGTGAAGAGCGGTCACATCCTCGCCGCCAGCGATGTTTTCCCCGAGGAGCCGCTGGCCGGCGACCATCCCGTGCGCGCGATCCCCGGCTTCCTGCGCTCCGCCCACCGCGCCGGCGCGCTCGACATCGCCTTCAAGCGCATGGGCGACATGGTGCTGGAGGACATGGACCTGATCGACCGCGGCCTGCCGCCGCTGCGCTCCAAGCGCGCCGAGCGCGAGACGGTCGCCAGGATGCGCTCCAAGCCTTCGGACAGGAACTGACGGCAGTGGGTCCGTTTGAAATCTGACCGGCATGCTTTTTGTATGACCCGCGCACCATGGGCTTCTCAGCTTCCTTCGCCTAGATAAGCGCAACGATGTCGGAAACCTCCCAAAGCTTGCTGGTCACGCCAGCGGCCATTGCCGGTGTCACGCGCAGCTCCTGATGAATACGGACGAAGTTGTAGTACATGAAGTGCAGGGCCACGGCGTTGGCGTGCTGCCCTACCTTTCTCGAGAAGCCGTTGGTCAGACGCGTAAAGCGGCGCATGTGCATCCGCATGGTCAGGTTCTGGCGCTCGGCATAGGACGTGCTGATGTGTTCCTTCACCGAATCGCCTTCGGTCACGTCGCGCCGCGCACCGATGCACTGAGCCGAACTGTAGCGCTTCTCTGCAAAGGGATCAGGCCCGTAAATCTTCACGACCATGCCATAATCGATGCCGCCGCCAAACGCGCCTTCAATGGCTTCAAGATAAGCTTTGTGGCCGTCTGAGCTGAGCTGCACGCGGTTCAAGAGACGCGACTTGAGATCGTCCATGAAGGCCAGCGCGTTGCCGCTGTGGCGACCGCCGACGAGCCACGACATGACAAGCTTGGTTTCTGCATCGATGGCCGTCCACGTCCACGTGTCGCCAGCGCCTTCCGGGGCGGCCAAGGCCATCTTGACGTTCTTCTGCTTGGCGTAGGTGAACGACCAGATTTCATCGACCTGGATGCGCTTGCAGGTCAGATTGCGAAGCGCCTGGTCCTGATAGTCGGCGCATATCGCGCCAGCATCAGAGAGAAGCTTGGCCACAGTGTTTTTGCTGACGCCGGTCAGGCGCGTGATACCGCGGATCGACTGACCTTGGCAAAGGAGGTGTAGGATTTGAGAGCGAGCCTTGGCATCAAGCTTGTTCATGTAGGCCATATAGCGAGTCATGTGGTCGCAGTCAAGCATTTTGGTCAGTTTAAAGCTTGGCTTTCAGGCCACATTGACGTATATTAGACGCGATGGTAGTGATCCATCTCATGAAGGTACGGCACGCTGGAAAACAGACGGAACTGGTCGAGACCAATATGGCGCACAAGCTCGGCTTGCCCGTTGCTGTCATCTCTGCCGCTCGCCGGAAGCTCAACTTTCTCAAAGAGGCCACCAGCGAACGAGATATTCGTGCGTTGAACAGTCTCCATTTCGAGAAATTACAGGGCAAACGGGAGGGCCAGTGTTCCATCCGCCTGAATGTCCAATGGAGGCTGGTTTTCGAATTGAATGATGACTGTAAGCCGCCTGAGATCGTGATTCTCACAATTGAAGACTATCACTAAAAAGGAGGGAGAAATGGACGCTGTGTTCGACAATTTCGCTGAACCTCCGGGTGTATATATCAAGGAGGAACTAGAGGCTCGGAACTGGTCTCAGCGCGACCTTGCGTACATCCTTGGCTACACGGAACAGACCGTCAACAAGATCATCACTGGCAAGCAGGGCGTCACAGCCGAAATGGCTAAGGCGCTTGGTCAGGCATTCGGCACTTCGGCAGACGTTTGGGCGAATCTTCAAAACGCCTACGAACTCCGTTTGGCACGTGAACCAGATCCGGCAATCAAAGCCCGTGCTCAGTTGCAGTCGGCCTTTCCGATACGGGAAATGATTCGTCGCGGTTGGTTTGCAGAGACCGACCAGACACTTTTAGAATTGCAGGTGACGCGGTTCTTCGAGGTAGGCGCCCTTGCTGATGTTCCTAAACTCAGCTTTGCTGGGGCAGCTAAGCGTCCTGCCTACGACGATGAACCAGCAGAACAGATCGCTTGGCTCTATCGAGTTAGGCAGATCGCTAGGACAATAGATGTCCCAAGGTATGCTGAAAGCGCCTTAAGGGCCGCGCTCCCGCGTTTGCGCTCGCTTGTTATAGACCCTGAGGATGCTCGCTACCTTCCTGCGATTCTGCATGAATGCGGGGTGCGTTTCGTCGTTGTGGAGACACTACCAAGCGGCCAAAAAGAAAAGATTGATGGCGTTTGCACGTGGCTCGATGACGAAAGCCCGGTTATAGGCATTTCTACATTCCACGATCGGTTCGACAATTTCTGGTTTGTTGTTCGACACGAGATCGAACACGTCCTTAGGGGCCACGGGAAAAAGAAAAGTATCCTCGACAATTTCGATGAAACCAATGCCATGTCGGATGGCAATGATATCGAGAAAGAGGAACAGGACGCGAACGCAGCTGCTCTGAGTTTTTGTTTCCCGAGGGAAAAATTGAAGGCGTTTTATGCGCGTAAATCTCCCTTCATTTCCGAAAGAGACATGATCGGTTTTTCCGCGTTGATGGAGGTTCACCCAGCCATCGTCGTTGGGCAGATTCAGTACTTGAAAAATGACTATCGTTGGCTCCGCAAATATCTTCCTAAGATACGAAGCCATTTACTAGAGACTGCCGTCTCTGACGGTTGGGGGCACGTTGCGGAAGCATCTTTGTGAGGCGACAATGGCGACCAAAAATGAACTGATGGCTGATGCTTTGGATAGATACCTAGATGAGGTCAATCCTGATCCGGTATCACTTGACGAAGTGGCGGATTGGGCACTTCGCGAGGGCCTCTATCGACCAGAACCCCAAGATGTCAGGCGGATGTGCAGAGAAGCGTTAGCGGCCGGAGCTAGAGCGCAAAAGCGCTTTGACGGCAAACGCTGGTACCGGGCGAAGCATTCTATAAAAACCAACATAGGAGGTGTTCAGCTGAACCTATGGGCAGATATTGATAAGAATGCTTCGAGGTCTT
>NZ_JAFKIC010000346.1 GCF_017306585.1 Mesorhizobium sp.
TCGGGCCGCCGCACGGGCCTTTCGGAGGGATCGCGGCCAACCTCGTTCTTCAGCGTCGTCAGGTCGATGAAATGGTCGGCCTGGCGGCGAAGGTCGTCCGATATCATCGGCGGCTGCGAGGCCATGGTCGAGACGATGGACACCTTGCGGCCACGCCGCTGCAGCGCTTCCACCAGCGTGCGGAAATCGCCGTCGCCGGAGAAGATGACGTAGTGGTCTACCACATCGGCAAGTTCCAGGGCATCGACGGTAAGCTCGATGTCCATGTTGCCCTTGATCTTGCGGCGGCCGGTCGAGTCGGTGAACTCCTTGGCCGGCTTTGTCACCACCTTGAAGCCGTTATAGTCGAGCCAGTCGATCAGCGGACGGATCGAGGAATATTCCTGATCCTCGACCAGCGCCGTGTAGTAGTAGGCGCGCAGGAGATAGCCGCGTTTTTGGAAGCTCGATAAAAGTTTGCGATAATCGATGTCGAAGCCAAGCGCCCGCGAGGTCGCGTAGAGATTGGCGCCGTCGATGAACAGGGCGATCTTTTCCCGGGGGTCGAACATGAAAATTGTCCTTTTCGAAAATTCAGCCGTCAAAACGAAATGCGGAAGCGACTATCGGTCAGGCGCATAATAAACCGGCTGACCTTGGCCAACCGAGATAACGCCAGTTCGGCGGCAATCCAAGGGCGTGTCGGGCAGTGCAAGCAATTGTGATCACGACGTCAAATCTGGGTCGCGGCCCGGTTCTGCCAAATCGGGGGACACGATCGCAGGATTGAGTCGCCCCGAGACCGCTCTTGCCAAGAAGCTTGTATTTTGACGGCGTTCGGGTTATGGACCGCGCCTGTTTTCCATTAAATCCAGGCATGAAAGGGGCAATTGATGGCCCGCGTAACCGTTGAAGACTGCATCGACAAGGTCGACAACCGCTTCGAACTGGTGCTCCTGGCAGGCCATCGCGCTCGCCAGATCAGCCAGGGCGCGCAGATCACCGTGCCGCGCGACAACGACAAGAACCCGGTCATCGCTTTGCGCGAGATCGCCGATGAGACGCTGTCGCCCGACGACCTCAAGGAAGATCTGATCCATTCGTTGCAGAAGCATGTCGAAGTCGACGAGCCCGAGGCCGATGGCGAGGCGATCGCCGACCAGACCGGTGCCGCTGTTGCGACGGCCGAGACGGACGACGCCGAGGACAACATCGCCTTCGATCGCATGACCGAGGAAGACCTGTTGGCCGGCATCGAAGGCCTGGTACCGCCGGAAAAGAGCGACGACTACTAAGCGAGGCCCCGTCAAGCGCCTGGAACAATCTTCCGGCACTTCCGTCTCGTCAGTTTCGTGGCTATCTATGACATGCGCCGTACAATCAGTGCGGCGCATGATTCATTTCATCGCCGCGAGATTGTGCCCATGATGCGTCAGTATGAGCTTGTCGAGCGCGTCCAGCGCTACAAGCCTGACGTCAACGAAGCGTTGCTGAACAAGGCCTACGTCTATGCCATGCAGAAGCATGGCCACCAGAAGCGCGCTTCCGGCGACCCTTACTTTTCGCATCCGCTCGAAGTCGCCGCCATCCTCACCGAAATGCACATGGACGAAGCGACGATCGCCGTTGCCTTGCTGCATGACACGATCGAGGACACCACGGCGACACGGGCCGAGATCGACGAACTGTTCGGGCCCGAGATGGGAAAGCTGGTCGAGGGCCTGACCAAGCTGAAGAAGCTCGACCTCGTCTCCAAGAAGGCCGAGCAGGCGGAGAATCTGCGCAAGCTCCTGCTGGCGATCTCCGAGGATGTCCGCGTGCTCCTGGTCAAGCTCGCCGACCGCCTGCACAACATGCGCACCCTCGACCATATGCCGGAGGCCAAGCGCCTGCGCATCGCCGAGGAGACGATGGATATCTATGCGCCGCTCGCCGGCCGCATGGGCATGCAGGGCATGCGCGAGGAGCTGGAGGAGATTGCCTTCCGCTACATCAATCCGGAAGCCTACCGTGCCGTCACCGCCAGGCTCGCCGAAATCTTCGAGCGCAACAAGGACGTGCTCTCCGAAATCGAGAAGGCGCTTTCGGGCCTGTTCGAAAAGCACGCCATCAAGGCCGGCGTCAAAAGCCGCCAGAAGAAGCCGTGGTCGGTGTTCCGCAAGATGGAAGCCAAGGCGCTGTCCTTCGAGCAGTTGTCGGACATTTTCGGCTTCCGTGTCGTCGTCGACACGGTCGAGGATTGCTATCGCGCTCTCGGCGCCATCCATACGACATGGTCGATGGTGCCCGGGCGCTTCAAGGACTACATCTCGACGCCAAAGCAGAACGACTACCGTTCGATCCACACCACCATTGTTGGTCCCTCGCGCCAGCGCGTCGAACTGCAGATCCGCACGCGGGAGATGAACAAGATCGCCGAATACGGCGTTGCCGCCCATTCCATCTACAAGGACACTGGCGGCAAGACGAACGGCGCGGGCCATGCGATCTCGAAGGAAACCAACGCCTATGCCTGGCTGCGGCGCACCATCGAACAGCTCGCCGAAGGCGACAATCCCGAGGACTTCCTCGAAAACACCAAGCTCGAGCTGTTCCAGGATCAGGTGTTCTGCTTCACGCCGAAGGGCATGCTGATTGCCCTGCCGCGCGGTGCCACGCCCATCGACTTCGCCTATGCGGTGCACACCGATGTCGGCGACACCTGCGTCGGTGCCAAGGTCAATGGCCGCATCATGCCGCTGATGACGGAACTGAAGAATGGCGACGAGGTCGAGATCATCCGCTCCAAGGCGCAGGTGCCGCCCGCCGCGTGGGAATCGGTCGTCGTTACCGGCAAGGCGCGCGCCGCCATACGTCGCGCCACCAAGAACGCGATCCGCAAACAATATTCGGGGCTCGGCGCCCGCATTCTGGAGCGCGCCTTCGAACGGGCCGGCAAGACCTTCACCAAGGAGAGCCTGAAGCCGGTGCTGCACCGGCTGGCGCGCAAGGACATCGAGGACGTCTTGGCGTCCGTCGGCCGCGGCGAACTGGCTTCCACCGATGTCATGAAGGCGGTTTTCCCCGACTACAAGGACGAGCGCGTGACGCCCGCCGCGCCCAAGCAGCGCGAGGAGGGCTGGTCGAAGATCCGCAACGCTGCAGGCATGCTGTTCCAAATACCGGGCCGCGCGGCGCGCAAGGACAAGGACCAGCCGCGCGACGGCGCGGTGCCGATCCGCGGCGTGCGCGGCGACCTGCCGGTACGTTTCGCGCCGGAAGGCGCCGTTCCTGGCGACCGCATCGTCGGTATCG
>NZ_JAFKIC010000127.1 GCF_017306585.1 Mesorhizobium sp.
GGTCAACGAGGTCCTTGATCTCTTCAAGGCCCGCAAGGACGAGATCATCGCCGACATCGACGCCAATTTCGGCGCCGGCCGGCGCGGCATGTATGTCTACCAATGGTACGGCAAGCACAAGATCGACAACGTCGCTGAATTCAACAAGGATTTCAAATACATCAAGACGATCGCCGTGTCCGTTTTCAGCAAGCGCGAATCGACCTCCTGGCACTTCGGTCCGCTGCGGCTCAGCTTGCGCATCCTGTACAATCTGATCCCGGTGAAAGCCGAGATTTTCGTCGAATGCGGCAACGTCAAGAACTACTGGTACGACAATCCGCAGTTCATCTTCGACGACACGCTGCTGCATCGTTCGGTCAACGAATATGACGGCCGCCGCTACTGCGTGTTCATGGACATCATCAGGCCGTCTCCGTTCCCGCGCCTCATCGCGGGCATGCTGGCCGTGGTGTCGGTCAGCGTCGAGCGCATCAATTCGATGTTCTACAAGAACTGGAAGATGATCGGCTCGACCAAGCCGAAGAAGGTCGAAACCACCTGAGCTGAAAAAGCTAGAGAAGATGCCGCCGCCGCGACTGTCGGCATCTTCCGCGTTGTGATGTCGGCCGTCGCGCCGCGATGCAATTTCGGCTAGCTGCGACTTCCGCCGGAGATCCCGGACCGGTCGCCAATCCTTCCCGATGACCCTTGTTACACCATCGTCCTATAGCGGGGCCGCGCCGCGATCCTTAAAACTCGATGCGGCGGATATATCTGGTCCGATATAACGCCGTTGAGTTGGAAGCGACAATCGCCTTGGGAGGAAGAGGTGAGCGGAAGGCAGCCGACTGGCCATCATGCGGATTTCATCCAGGCGTCCATCGCCAGCAGCGATGCGGCCCGTTCAGCGCTTGTTGCGTCATGGCGACGCTCGCTGACCCTGCACGGGCTTGATCCGGCCGAACGCAAAGCGCCAAGACGCCTCACCGCCGGCGAACTGAGCGAGGCCCGGCAGCGTATAGAACCATTGCTGCGCGCCGCCGATGCCAGCCTCGACCGCCTCTACCTTGCCGTAGGCGGCGTTGGCTGCTGTGTCCTGCTTGCCGATCGCGAGGGCATTCCCGTGGAACGCCGCGGCGCTGTCGCGGACGATGACACGTTCGATGAATGGGGGCTGTGGACTGGTACGGTTTGGAGCGAGGACTCCGAAGGGACGAACGGCATCGGTACCTGCCTTGCCGATCAGCGCGCGCTTACCATCCATCGCGATCAGCACTTCTTTTCGCGCAACACGCTGATGAGTTGCACCACGGCGCCGATTTATGATCACGAGGGCAATCTCGCGGCGGCGCTCGATGTTTCGTCGTGCCGGTCGGACCTGACCGAGGGCTTTGTCAACCTCATCGCCATCGCGGTCGGCGACGCGGCGCGGCGCATCGAAGCCGAGAACTTCCGCCTGGCATTTTCCAATGCCCGCATCCTGCTGGCCCCCGTCGCCGAGCGCAGCGCCAGTGCCTTGATCGCCGTCGATGCCGACGATCTGGTGGTCGGGGCGACACGCTCGGCGCGTCTCGGCCTCGGCATCACCCAACAGGTTCTGGCCAAGGGCCTTCCGGCGGCCGACATCCTCGGCGCCTTGGCCAGGACGGCCGAAGATCTGGACGAAGCCGAGCGCGGCGTGGTTCAGCGGGCCATGGCGCGCGCCGAGGGCAATGTGTCGGCCGCCGCCAGCAATCTCGGCATTTCGCGGGCAACCCTGCACCGCAAGCTTGTCCGGTTCGGCATCCGCCGTCCGCATTGAGCTTTGCGCCCAGGGACTGTCGCAGATCTGCGACAGTCCCGCCTTGCCGAGTACCCGGCACTGGCTGACAGAGATCGAGACATCCGCAATTCTTGCCTCCGACGCGTCACATCCTGTGGCGCCGCCACTTGGGAGGAAGATCATGAACAAGGTGGAATTTTCCCGCACGGCCAAGGTTCCCTTCGCCAAGCGCTATGACAATTACATCGGCGGCAAATGGGTCGCGCCGCATTCGGGAAAATATTTCGAGAACATTTCGCCGGTGACCGGCCGGCCGCTCGGCGAGGTCGCCCGTTCCGATGCCCATGACATCGAAGCCGCGCTCGATGCCGCGCACAAGGCCAAGGACGCCTGGGGCAGGACAAGTGCCGCCGCCCGCGCCCTGATCCTCAACCGCATCGCCGATCGCATGGAAGACAACCTCGATCTGCTCGCGCTGGCCGAAACCTGGGACAATGGCAAGCCTATCCGCGAGACGACCGCCGCCGATTTGCCGCTGGCCATCGACCACTTCCGCTATTTCGCCGGTGCCGTACGCGCGCAGGAGGGCGGCATCTCGGAAATCGACCACGATACCGTCGCCTATCATTTCCATGAACCGCTCGGCGTCGTTGGCCAGATCATTCCATGGAACTTCCCGCTGTTGATGGCGGTCTGGAAACTGGCGCCGGCACTGGCCGCCGGCAACTGCGTGGTGATCAAGCCGGCGGAACAGACGCCCGCCACCATCATGCTGTGGGCGGACCTGATCGGCGACCTGCTGCCGGAGGGGGTGCTCAACATCGTCAACGGTTTCGGCCTGGAGGCCGGCAAACCGCTCGCCTCGTCGAACCGCATCGCCAAGATCGCCTTCACCGGCGAGACCACGACGGGCCGGCTGATTTCGCAATATGCCAGCCAGAACCTCATCCCGGTGACGCTGGAACTCGGCGGCAAATCACCCAACATCTTCTTCCAGGACGTGACGTCGGAGGATGACGATTTCTTCGACAAGGCGATCGAGGGCTTCGTCATGTTCGCTCTCAACCAGGGCGAAGTCTGCACATGCCCGAGCCGTGCGCTGGTGCATGAGAAAATCTACGACAAGTTCATGGACAAGGCCTTGAAGCGCGTCGCCGCGATTGTCCAGGGCGATCCGCTCGATCCGGCAACCATGATCGGCGCCCAGGCCTCGAGCGAACAACTGGAGAAGATCCTGAGCTACTTCGACATCGGCCGCAAGGAAGGCGCCGAGGTGCTTGCCGGCGGCGAGCAGAACCATCTGCCCGGCGATCTGGCCGGCGGCTACTACGTCAAGCCGACCGTGTTCAAGGGCAACAACAAGATGCGCATCTTCCAGGAAGAGATCTTTGGGCCGGTCGTGTCCGTGACGACCTTCAAGGACGATGACGAGGCGCTGTCGATCGCCAACGACACGCTTTACGGCCTCGGCGCGGGCATCTGGAGCCGCGACGCCAACCGCTGCTACCGCTTCGGCCGCGCCATTCAGGCTGGCCGGGTGTGGACCAACTGCTACCATGCCTATCCCGCGCATGCCGCCTTTGGCGGCTACAAGCAGTCTGGCATCGGTCGCGAGAACCACAAGATGATGCTCGACCACTATCAGCAGACGAAGAACATGCTGGTCAGCTACAGCCCCAAGAAGCTCGGCTTCTTCTGATCGCCTCCCAAGGCGGCGCATGATCCTTTCCGAAGGGTCATGCGCGCTCTATCTGGGGCGGGACCTGCTGGGTCATGCCCCGGTTTGTCGTCAAGGAGGAAGACATGCCCGACAAGGTTTCCCTTGGAAAAGTCTCGGCCACGCCCGAGGCCTCGGCCTTTCTGGCGGAGATCATCGCCGACCATGGGCCGGTGCTGTTCCACCAGTCGGGCGGGTGCTGTGACGGCTCCTCGCCAATGTGCTACCCCCAGAACGATTTCATCGTCGGCGACAATGACGTGATGCTGGGTGAGATCGGCGACACGCCGGTCTATATCAGCGCCTCGCAATACGAGGTCTGGAAGCACACCGACTTGCTCATCGATGTGGTGCCGGGCAGGGGCGGCATGTTCTCGCTAGACAACGGGCGCGAAAAGCGGTTTCTGACCCGCTCGACCGTCTGTGCCATTCCCGAAACGCCGCCGCGGGCCTGAGGGTTGACGCCGCTCCCTTTGCGGGGGCAGTAAACGGTGATGTTCAATCTCTTTCTCGTCGTCACTGGCGGTGGCATCGGCGCCGGCATACGCCATCTGACCAATCTGGGCGCACTGCGCCTCGTCGGTCCCAACTATCCCTGGGGCACGATGGTCATCAACATCGTCGGCTCGTTCGCGATGGGCCTGTTCATCGCGACGCTTGTGCGTCGCGGCGGATCGAACGAGCTCAGGCTTTTTGTCGCCACCGGCATCTTTGGCGGCTTCACCACCTTCTCGGCCTTTTCGCTCGACTTCGCGACCTTGTGGGAGCGGGGCGCTACCTTGCCGGCCCTGGGATATGCGCTGGCCAGCGTCATTGGCGCCATTATCGCCCTGTTTTTGGGTCTTTGGCTCGCAAGAAGCCTGCCATAATGCTATTGCCGCGCCGAGAACAGGCCGAGTCCTGGCCGGAAAACAGGTAGACGAAGAACTATGGCAGGCGTCGAACAGATCACGGTGGAGGCCGGCGAGGCGGGCATGCGGCTCGATCGCTGGTTCAAGGCCCATTTCCCGGGCCTCGGCTTCGGTCACCTGCAGAAACTGCTGCGGTCGGGCCAGATCCGCGTCGATGGAGGCCGCGTCAAGGCCGACACCCGTGTCGAGCCGGGCCAGATGGTGCGCGTGCCGCCGCTCGAGGTCGACAAGAAGGGCGATGTGCCGCTGACCGGCCATTCGATCCGCAACCAGGGCGATGCCGACGTTCTGGCGAAAATGCTGATCCATGAAGACCCGAAGGTTTTCGTCTTCAACAAGCCCGCAGGCCTGGCGGTGCAGGGCGGCTCGGGCGTCACCCGCAATGTGGACGACATGCTGGAAGCCTGGCGCAACCAGAAGGGCGAGAAACCAAGGCTGGTGCACCGGCTCGACCGCGACACATCAGGTGTGCTGGTGGTGGCCCGCACGAGACTGGCCGCGATGAAGCTCTCCGAGGCGTTTCGCGCGCGCGAAACGAAGAAGACCTACTGGGCGCTCGTGAAGGGCGTGCCGCCCAAGCGCGAGGACAAGATCTCGACCTGGCTGATCAAGGAAGCGACGCCGGACGGCGACCGGGTACGCATCGCCAAGCATGGCGAGAAGGGCGCCGACCATGCCGTCTCCTATTACCGCATCGTCGAACAGGCGGCGCAGGCGCTGAGCTGGCTGGAGATGGAGCCCTATACCGGGCGCACCCACCAGTTGCGCGTGCATGCCGCCCATATCGGCTGCCCGATCATCGGCGATCCCAAATATTTCGAGGCCGATACCAACTGGGAATTTCCAGGCGGCATCCAGAATCGCCTGCATCTGCATGCCCGCCGCATCATCATCCCGCATCCCGACCAGGGCGTTATCGACGTCACCGCGCCGATGCCGCCACACATGCGCCAGAGTTGGAACCTGATCGGCTTCGACGAGCAGAGCGCGGAGGACTGACCTTGAGCGGCGTCACCGATGCGCTCGATCGGCGCGACACGGTCGACCTGGCCGCAGCCGCGATCATGGTTGGCCTGACCTTTTCCTGGGGGCTGAACTACGTCGCCGCCAAGATCTCCTATGCCGGCTATGATCCTGTCTTCCTGTCGATAGCCCGCTCGGTCATCGGCGGTTTCTGCGTCTTTCTCTGGTGCCGCTGGCGCGGCATCGCCCTGTTCGGCCGCGATGGCACATTGCTCGCGGGCACTGCCGTCGGCGTTCTGTTCGGGATCGAGTTCCTTTGCCTCTATGTCGGCCTGGAGCATACGACCGTTGCCCGCAATACGCTGCTGGTCAACTCGATGCCGTTCTGGATGCTGGTCGGCGGCCACTTCCTGCTTGGCGAGCAGATCACGCTGCGCAAATTCCTCGGGTTGCTGCTCGCTTTTGGCGGTCTTGCCGCGGTCTTTTCCGACAAGCTTGGCGGCGGGGGGGACATGCTGTTCGGTGACCTGCTGAGCCTCGGCTCGGGGTTTTTCTGGGCTTTGACCAACATCCTCATCAAGCGCTCGAAGCTGGTCGAGGCGAGCGCCGAGAAGCTGCTGCTCTATCAGCTCGCCGGAGCCGCGGTCGTCGGCGTCCTGGTCATGCCGCTCGCCGGCCCGCCTATTCGCGACCCCGCGTTGTTGCCGACACTGGCCCTGCTTTTCCAGGCGATTTACGTCGTCGCCTTCACCTATGTGCTGTGGTTCTGGCTGCTGCGCCGCTATCCCGCCTCAGGCCTGTCGAGCTTCACCTTCCTGTCGCCGGTCTTCGGCGTCCTGTGCGGCGCGCTGATCTTGAAGGAGCCGCTGACAATACGCATTTTCCTGGCTCTTGGCCTCATCGCCGCCGGCCTGATCATCGTAAACCGGCGGGCGCGCAAGCTGACGCCGGTCTGAGAAAGATTCACATGCGCGATATCCTGAACGACCTCGAAGCCGGAAAACTGCTTTCCGATCCCGATCCGGTGCGCCGCGCCCAGATCCAGATGAAGACGCCGCTGCCGAAGCGATTCTATGCGACTGTTTCGGTTGCGCCGATCGAGAACGGTTTTGCTGTCCATCTCGACGGCAAGCCGGTGCGCACGCCCGGCAAGGCCTTGCTGGCATTGCCGACCGAGAAGGCGGCGTACCTGGTCGCCGAGGAGTTCGCCGCCCAGGGCGAGACCATCGATCCGGTGACGATGCCGGTGATGCGCCTGGTCAACACCGCGCTCGACGGTGTCGCCATCGATCCGCAGGCGGTGCTCGAGGACATACTGCGCTTTGCCGCTTCGGACCTGCTCTGCTACCGCGCCGACGCGCCGCAAGGGCTTGTCGAGCGGCAGAACGAGCAGTGGGATCCGGTGCTCGACTGGGCGCGTGCCTCACTTGGCGCGCGCTTCAACCTCGCCGAGGGGATCATCCATGTCGAGCAGCCGCGCGAGAGCATCGCGGTGCTGGGGGCGCATCTTGGCCAGCGCGCGCAACCGCTGCGCCTTGCCGCAATTCACGTGATGACCTCGCTGACCGGTTCGGCGCTGCTGGCGCTGGCCGTGGATTTCGGCGAACTCGACGCGGAGGCGGCGTGGGCCGCCGGCCATGTCGACGAGGACTGGCAGATCGAGCATTGGGGGCAGGATGCCGAGGCGGTCGCGCGCCGGTCCGCCCGCAAGCGCGACATGATGGCCGCCGTCGGCCTGCTGGACGCGCTCAAGGTGTGACCTCGAGCGCCAGGATACCGCACCGCATCTAAGACCAAAGTCATAATCCCATCGTCGCTCTGCCGCGGGCGGGGGCTTTCTGTCATTTTTTCGTGATGGCTCGGCATTCGAGTCCGCGTTCGGAGGAGAGCGCGGACATCGGTGCACAGCATCGAGGACAGGGTCTCACGGGAGGACATATCAATGGCAATTGCATCGACCGTCGGCGGAGAAAGCCGCGGCATGACGCGAGAGGAGAAGAAGGTCATCTTCGCCTCCTCGCTCGGCACCGTTTTCGAATGGTACGATTTCTATCTCTACGGATCGCTCGCGGCCTTCATCGGCTCGACTTTTTTCAGCCCCACTATTCCAGAGGCGACGCGTAACATCTTCGCCTTGCTGGCATTTGCCGCCGGTTTTCTTGTTCGCCCGTTTGGCGCTCTCCTGTTTGGCCGTATCGGCGACCTTGTCGGGCGCAAGTACACATTCCTCGTCACCATGACCATCATGGGCCTTTCGACCTTTCTGGTCGGTCTGCTGCCTGGCTATGCGACCCTGGGCATCGCGGCTCCCGTGATCCTGATTGTCCTGCGCATGCTGCAGGGCCTGGCGCTCGGCGGCGAATATGGCGGGGCGGCGACTTATGTTGCCGAGCACGCGCCTGACGACCGTCGAGGGTTCTACACGTCATGGATCCAGACGACGGCAACGCTCGGCCTGTTCCTGTCGCTTGTCGTCATCCTGATCGTCCAGGGTTCGCTCAGCAAGGAAACCTACGCCGCCTGGGGTTGGCGCATTCCTTTCATCGTCTCTTTCTTGCTGCTCGCCGTTTCGATCTGGATTCGCTTGTCTCTGTCCGAGTCCCCAACCTTCAAGAAGATGAAGGAAGAAGGGAAGGGCTCCAAGGCACCGCTTTCGGAAGCCTTTGGGCAGTGGAAGAACGCCAAGATCGCCCTGCTGGCGCTGCTCGGCCTCACCGCCGGTCAGGCTGTGGTCTGGTACAACGGCCAGTTCTATGCGCTGTTCTTCCTGCAGAACGTGCTGAAGGTCGACGCGCAATCGGTCAACATCATGATCGCCATCGCGCTGGCGCTCGGCTCGATCTTCTTCGTCGTGTTCGGCTGGCTGTCCGACAAGGTCGGTCGCAAGCCGATTATCATGGCCGGCCTCGCACTCGCCATCGTCTGCACCTTCCCGCTGTTCAAGGCGCTGACCTGGGCGGCCAATCCGGCTCTCGCCAAGGCGCAGCAGAACACGCGTGCAACGGTGACGGCAGCACCCGGCGACTGCAAGTTCCAGTTCAATCCGGTCGGCACGGCGAAGTTCACGACATCGTGCGACATCGCGACATCGTTCCTGACCAAGAACTCGGTTCCTTACGACGTGGTGTCGACGGCCGCGGCCGGCACGGCCGCGTCGGTCAAGATCGGCAGCGAGACGGTGGCGTCGTACGACGCGGTCGCCGCCGGCGATCAGGCCAAGGCCAAGGACGCGGCCTTCGTCAAGGCTGTGAACATGTCCCTGCAGGATGGCGGATATCCGCTGAAGCGCGCGGCGATCAAGGTCGCCGACCAGAAACTGGACGCCTTCATCGCGGCCAACCCTGAGCTTAAGCTCGATGCCGCGGCCATACGCGGCGGCGAAAAGACAGCGGTGCCGGTGGATCAGGCGGTCAAGGACAAACTACTGACCACGGATGAGGCAGCGGGTGCGCCCGAGATCACGGTTTACAACATACCGGGTGGTGGGGCGTTTGCCATGTTCGCGGATCCGGCGGCCGTGAACTGGCCGATGACGATCGGTATCCTGTTCATCCTGGTGCTGTTCGTGACCATGGTTTACGGGCCCATCGCGGCGATCCTGGTCGAGATGTTCCCGACCCGTATTCGTTACACCGGCATGTCGTTGCCGTATCATATCGGCAATGGCTGGTTCGGCGGCTTGCTGCCAGCGACGGTTTTCGCACTTAGTGCCTACAAGGGCGACATCTACTACGGCCTTTGGTACCCGGTAGTGATCGCTGCGTTTACGCTCGTCATCGGCATGATCTTCGTCAAGGATACGCTCGGTACGAATCTGCACGCCAAGGACTAGCGATCGGCAGACAAAACAAAAAAGCCCGGCGCGAGCGATCGCGCCGGGCTTCGCCATGTCTGGACCGAAGGAAAGGATCAGCTCTTGGGCAGCCGGTTCTCTTCCTCGACAGCTGCCTCGTGATACCAGCTATCAAAATCAGCGTGCGTGTTGCGCAACGCGGCGAGCTCTGCCGCGAATTTGGCCTTCGCGCCTAAATTTGAGGCAGACCTGCGTGCTGCCAGGGGGAAGGGCAGGATTTTTGCCGACGGACGGGCGGAGACGATCTCCATAGCCGGTCTCCTTTCTTCTCTATGAGCTTTTCGATTCACCTGTTCTGCAAGATAGGTTGTGCGATTCATTTAGGCAATATGCTCACAAAAAGATCAGTAAATGCACAATATTTATGCATATTGAAACTCTGGTTGATCCCGGCGCATTGCTGAGGCGGCTCAGCGAATTCAGTGCGATGTCGCGACCATTTTGCCGCACCCTCCGCCGGGAGAGTGGCACACGAATTGCATTTTAAGAGATTGGCAGGCCGGCTTCGTCCGGCCGCGCGTCGACACCGTTCCGCGGTGATCAAGCAACGAGAGGCTCTAGAATGACCAAATACAAGCTCGAGTATATCTGGCTCGACGGATACACCCCGGTCCCCAATCTGCGTGGCAAGACCCAGATCAAGGAGTTTGCCGAGTTCCCGACGCTCGAGCAGTTGCCGCTGTGGGGCTTCGATGGCTCCTCCACGAACCAGGCCGAAGGCCGCAGTTCGGACTGCGTCTTGAAGCCGGTCGCGCTCTATCCGGATCCGGCGCGCAGCAACGGCATCCTGGTCATGTGCGAAGTCATGATGCCCGACGGCGTCACCCCGCACGAATCCAACAGCCGCGCGACCATTCTCGACGACGAGGGCGCATGGTTCGGGTTCGAGCAGGAATACTTCTTCTACAAGGACGGCCGTCCGCTCGGTTTCCCGGAGAGCGGTTATCCCGCCCCGCAGGGCCCGTACTATACCGGCGTCGGCTACAAGAACGTCGGCGATGTCGCGCGCCAGATCGTCGAGGAGCATCTCGACCTCTGCCTGGCGGCCGGCATCAACCATGAAGGCATTAACGCCGAGGTCGCCAAGGGCCAGTGGGAGTTCCAGATTTTCGGCAAGGGTTCCAAGAAGGCCGCCGACCAGATCTGGATGGCTCGCTACCTGCTGCTGCGCCTTACCGAAAAATACGGCATCGATATCGAGTTCCACTGCAAGCCGCTCGGCGACACCGATTGGAACGGCTCTGGCATGCACTGCAACTTCTCGACCAAGTTCATGCGCGAAGTCGGCGGCAAGGCCTATTTCGAAGCGCTGATGGCGCAGTTCGACAAGAACCTGATGGACCACATCGCTGTCTATGGTCCCGACAATGACAAGCGCCTGACCGGCAAGCACGAGACGGCGCCGTGGAACAAGTTCAGCTACGGCGTTGCCGACCGTGGCGCCTCGATCCGCGTGCCGCATTCCTTCATCAAGAACGACTACAAGGGCTATCTGGAAGATCGCCGCCCGAACTCGCAGGGCGACCCCTACCAGATCGCTTCGCAGGTGCTGAAGACGATCTCGCAGGTCGCGACCGACGCTTCGGTTTCGGCGGCCGCCTGATCGCTCTTGCCGGCAAGCGGGACATAGGCCCGCACTGGCGATTGAGACTGAAAAGCCCCGGCGGGACAACCGCCGGGGCTTTTTCTTTGCGCTGGTGGCCGCGTGAGCCGCGCTCAGGCGGCAGCCGCTCCGCGCGCCTTCAGCGCCGCCGATAGTTTCGTGTGCGGCAGGGCGGGGCTGCGATTGCCGTCGCGGCCGGTCATGTCGCTGTTTGCGACGAGCGCGTTGAGCACGGCTTCCTCGGAGGCCTGGACGACCGCCGCGTAGAAATCGTCCATGCGGCCCCATGGAATGAAGTCCATATAGCTGTAGCTCTGATCGGTCGGCGGTCCCTTCGGGAAGCGGCCGTTGAGAGCGTCGCGGTTGGCGGTCGAGAAGGCGAGGAAGATGTCGCCTGAGAAATGCGAGCCGGAGGTGCCGGTGCGGGCAAGGCCGAGCGGCACGCGGCGGGCCAGGGCCTTGCACTGGCCAGGCAGCAGCGGGGCATCGGTGGCGACGATGCCGATGCAGGAGCCGGCGCCGGTCGGCCCGCCCCGGAAATAGGACTCCATCGGATTGTCGGCCGCCAGGTCAGCGCCAACGGGCACGCCGGCGATCGTGAGCTCATGGCGCGAGCCGAAATTGGCCTGCAGGAAGACGCCGACAGTGTAGGAGCGATGGCCGTAGTCGACGACTCGCGAAGCGGTGCCCGAACCACCCTTGAAGGCATAGCAGTTCATGCCGGTGCCGCCGCCGACCGAGCCCTCCTCGATACGGCCGCTCGCGGCGGCGTCGATCGCGGCAATGGCATGATCGACCGTGACATGCGAGCCGTTGATGTCGTTGAGATAGCCGTCCCAGGTCTCCGCCACCACGGGCAGCAGCCACTGGTTGGCGACATCGGGCTTGTGGCGCGCCACCCAGTCGATGACGCCGCGATGGCATGTGCCGACCGCGTGCGTGTTGGTGATCAGGATCGGCAGGCTTATGCTGCCGGCCTCCTCGATCCAGGAAGCGCCCGTCATTTCGCCATTGCCGTTGAAGGAGTGGTAGCCGGCCGCGCAGGCGAGGCCGACACCTTCACGGCCGAACGGCAGAATGGCCGTGACGCCGGTGCGCACCGGTCCTTGTCCGACAAGCATCTTGCCATCGCCCTTGACGATCGTGGAGTAGCCGACCTGGACGCCGTCGACATCGGTAATGGCATTGGCGGAACCAGGCGTGCCTTGCAGGGGAATGGCGAGCGCGCGGGCGCGCGGCTTGCCGGCTGGGGTGGTGGTCTGCGTCGGCAGTTGGTCCATGCTTTGGTTCCGCTCCGTTTGACTAAGCCGGCTCAGCGAAGGCTGCAGCCGGTGGCAAGTTCCGCATAGCTGGTCAGGATCGCCAGCGCCGAGGATTTATCGACCGCGGGCACAACGTTGACGAGATGCAGCCCAAGGCCGTCCTCCAGGACGACAAGGCTGCGCGCGATCGTCTCGCTGGCCGTTTGCAGTTTGAAGATGCCGGTGGCGGCGCCTGCCTCGAGGATGCCGACATAGATCGACACCTGCCGCTCGAACAAGGTGATGTGACGGGCCGCGTAGCTGGCGTCCGAACGCGAATAGGCGCCGAGCTCCAGCAGCAGGCGGCAGAGCTGGTCGTCCGGGTCGGTAGGCAGGCCGCTTTCGATCATGGTTTTCAGCCGCAGTCGGGGATCGGCGATCTCGGCAATCGATGCCGCACGGATCGTGCAGAACCGCTCGACCGCCTTGCGCTGCACGTCATCCAGAAGGTCCTTCAGGCCCGGATAATAATAGAGCAGGGCGCTCGAGCTCATCCCGGCCTCGTTGGCGACATCACGCAGGGTGACGCCGGCAAGGCCACGTTTGGCGATCATCGATTCCGCCGCCGCGACCAGCGTCAGGCGGCGGTCGGTCTGAGTCTTGGGTCTGCCCATTTTCGTTTCCTGAATTGAATTCAATTTAAAGCGAGCGTCTGAAAATTTGCAAGCACCAATACGCCATATTTGTTGACGATATGCGACTCTGCCGATAGGTTCCGTCGCGGAGGATAATTTTTATCTCATTAAAAAAAGGGGAGGACGATGTCTACAAACGAAGCAACAAGAGGCGCGGTGGACAAGGCCGCGCCAGCCGCCAAGGGCCTTGATCGGGCGCTCAATGCCCTGGGCACGCTGATGATTGTTCTGTCGGCGGTGACGCCGGCATCATCGGTGTTCATCATCGTGCCGGGCGTCATCGCGCTGGCCGGCACGGGCTCGTTCCTGAGTTTCGTGATCGCGGCCGTGATCGGCCTGTTCATGGCCTTCGTCTACGCCGAACTGTCCTCGGCCTATCCGATGGCGGGCGGCGAATACACCATGATCGGCCGTACGCTTGGCCGGTTCTGGGGTTTTGTCACGCTGGTCCTGGTGTTCGTCTCGATCGTGCTGATCGTCGCCGTCATCGCGCTTGGCGTCGGCACCTATCTCGGCGTCCTGATCCCCAATCTCAGCCCGCAATGGGTGGGCGTGGTGACGATCGCGCTCGCGGGTGCCGTGGCGGCGATGCGCATCAAGCTCAATGCCTTCGTCACAGGCATCTTCCTCGGCATCGAAATGCTCGCGCTGCTCATCCTCACAGGCCTGGGCTTTGCCCATGTCGAACGGCCGCTGAGCAGCCTGTTCACGTCGCCGCAGCTCCTCGATGCCACCACCAACTCGCTTGTCCCGGCTTCGGCCGGCATCATCCTGGCGTCAACCGCCGTTTCGCTGTTTGCCTATAACGGCTATGGCGCGGCCGCCTATTTCGGCGAGGAGACACAGGACGCCAAGCGCAATATCGGCAAGGTGGTGCTTTGGGCGCTGGTGATCACCGTCGCGGCCGAACTCATTCCGCTGACGGCGGTGCTGCTGGGATCGCCGGATCTCGCCGGCCTGCTCGCCGCGCCGCAGAAGATCGAATATTTCCTCGAGGCGCGCGGCGGTCATGCGCTGACGGTGCTGATCAGCCTCGCGATCGCCGTCGCCATCTTCAACGCGGTCATCGCCATCATCCTGCAGGCGGCAAGGCTGCTGTTCAGTTCCGGCCGCGACAGGACCTGGTTTGGACCGATCAACGCCGCGGTCGCCTCCGTCCATGGCAGCTATGCCTCGCCGTGGATTGCCACCATCGTGGTTTCGGTGCTGGCGGCTGCCGCCTGTTTTATCGACATCAACCTGTTGCTGGTGGTCAGCGGCACGTCGCTGGTCGTCATCTACGCGCTGCTGTGCGTAGGCGTGTTTGCCGGTCGCCGTAACGGCACGACGGCTGGCGGGCATTACCGCATGCCGCTGTTTCCGGTTCCGGCGATCCTGGCCTTCGTGGCGCTGGTCTATGTCGCCTACCAGAACCTGCTCGACGCCGCCTTCGGGCGCCCGAGCCTGATCGCGACGCTGCTGATCATGGTCGTGGCGGCTGTCTACTACGTGCTGGTCCTGGCCAGGCGGACGGACTGGAATCTGCACGGCCCCGACGAGCTTGCCGGATAGGCGTCACCCTCCGACGGTCTGTCCTTGCGAGAACCCCGGCCCCCTGCCGGGGTTCTTTTTTTTGCTCGGACCAGGCGGATTGCGGTGGGCGGCTATGGCAGCGAGGACGGCGCGGCGGATGCCGGCGAGACTCGCTCCGGCGATGCCACACTCACGGCCAGCGTACGTGTCAGCTACTGAAGGCGCGCCCGAACCTGTCGGGCCGGGACGGCTGGAAATACCCAAAAAAAGTCAAGCGGAAAAGCTCCGGTCAATTGCGGCCTGTGAAGAGCTTTTTCACTGGCATATCGCGGCAGGCCACGATCTTCTGCTTTTGCGAATGCGTTGAAAAAGCCCGGAAAACAGGCTGTTCCGGGTCATCCGTACACCAACGATCCCTCGTATAAGCTACTGTTCAGACACGGAAATCGCCGATTGGCGCCACCCGCCGGCGGCGTTGACAGATGACGATGCGGCATGCGTATTCGTGGTCCTGGGGTTACGCCAAAGCGATGCTGTTCGAACGGGGCGGGGTTTCTTGAACGACAGCGTTGGCGGGGGCGCCGGACGAGCGGGCATTGCAGCCTGAGGCAGTGCGCCGCTCGCTCCTGGCGATTCAGTGCGCAATCAGCAGCGTCGCGCCGACTGTGGGGCGTCTTCTAAGCCATGTTCATTTGACCGCTGCGGCCTTGGCGCGCTGTGCAGGGCCGCCATCGACTGGCTATCGCGGACAGCAAAAAGCCCTTGAGGGAGAAATCCCTCAAGGGCTTGGCTTAGAGTCCGGAAGGACTTCAGACCGAATAGTACATGTCGTATTCGACCGGGTGCGGGGTCATTTCGAAGCGCATCACCTCGGCCATCTTCAACTCGATGTAGCTGTCGATCTGGTCATCGTCGAAGACGCCGCCGGCCTTCAGGAAGCCGCGGTCCTTGTCGAGGCTTTGCAGCGCTTCGCGCAGCGAGCCGCAGACGGTCGGGATCTTCTTCAGTTCCTTCGGCGGCAGGTCGTAAAGGTCCTTGTCCATCGGCTGGCCGGGATGGATCTTGTTCTTGATGCCGTCAAGGCCGGCCATCAGCAGCGCGGCGAAAGCGAGATAGGGGTTCGCGCCCGGATCAGGGAAGCGAACCTCGACGCGCTTGGCCTTCGGCGATGAGCCGAACGGGATACGGCAGGAGGCCGAACGGTTACGCGCCGAATAGGCGAGCAGCACCGGCGCTTCATAGCCCGGCACCAGACGCTTGTAGGAGTTGGTCAGCGGGTTGGTGAAGGCATTGATCGCCTTGGCGTGCTTGATGACGCCGCCGATGAAGAACAGGCAGTTTTCCGAAAGGCCGGCATATTCATTGCCGGCGAAAGTCGGCTTGCCACCCTTCCAGATCGACATGTGGACGTGCATGCCCGAGCCATTGTCGCCGAAGATCGGCTTCGGCATGAAGGTGGCCGTCTTGCCGTAGGCGTTGGCGACCTGGTGCACGACATATTTGTAGATCAGCATCTTGTCGGCGTTGCGCACCAGCGCATCGAACTTGATGCCGAGCTCGTGCTGCGCGGCGGCGACCTCGTGGTGATGCTTCTCGACGCGCACGCCCATCTCGGCGAGCACGGTCAGCATTTCGGAGCGCATGTCCTGCGCCGAGTCGATCGGCGGCACCGGGAAATAGCCGCCCTTGACGCGCGGGCGGTGGCCGAGATTGCCGGTCTCATAATCGGTGTCGTCATTCGACGGCAGTTCGGTCGAGTCGAGGCGGAAGCCGGTGTTGTAGGGATCGGCCTTGTACTTGACGTCGTCGAACACGAAGAATTCGGCTTCCGGGCCGACATAGATGGTGTCGCCGATGCCTTCCGACTTCATATAGGCCTCGGCCTTCTTGGCCGTGCCGCGCGGATCACGGTTGTAGGATTCGCCCGAGACCGGGTCGAGGATGTCGCACAGGATGACCATGGTCGACTGCGCGAAGAACGGATCCATATGGACGGTGTCGGGATCGGGCATCAGCACCATGTCGGACTCGTTGATTGCCTTCCAGCCGGCGATCGAGGAGCCGTCGAACATGACGCCGTCGGCGAACATGTCTTCCTCGACCTCGACGACATCCATCGTCACGTGCTGCAGCTTGCCCTTCGGGTCGGTGAAGCGCAGGTCGACGAATTTTACGTCGTTGTCCTTGATCTGCTTCATGATGTCTTTGGCTGTCGTCATGTCATGTATCCCTGTGTGATGACGTTTTTTGATGATGACGGTTCGGAAGGATGGCCGGTCGGATCAGACCGCGTCCATGCCGGTTTCGCCGGTGCGGATGCGCACGACTTCCTCAATGTTGGAGACGAAGATCTTGCCGTCGCCGATACGGCCGGTCTGGGCCGCCTTGCGGATGGCCTCGATCGCGCCCTCGACGGCGTCGTCGCCGAGCACGACCTCGATCTTCACCTTGGGCAGGAAGTCGACGACATATTCGGCGCCGCGATAGAGTTCGGTGTGGCCTTTCTGCCGGCCAAAACCCTTGGCCTCGGTCACGGTGATGCCTTGCAGTCCGGCCTCCTGAAGCGCTTCCTTCACTTCGTCCAGCTTGAATGGCTTGATGATCGCTTCGATCTTTTTCATGTAAAAAGTGGCCTCCACTGCCAAAAAAACGGGTTGTGAGCCCCCGCTTGCGCCTCTTTCAAGCACGAACCGTGCCAGATAGACGGATTCGAAGCGGTCTCATAGGATTTCGAAGCCGCGCGGCGCCGGAATGCAAATTCGCGTCATTCCCTGCGCCAGATGCGGCACGGGCCTTCAAGGTATGCTCGGCATTTTGGGAAGCTATGGCCTAACAGGTAGGCATATCGCCCACATAATAGGCAACTTCTGCCCGCAGTGCCTCCGATCCGACCATTTTGACCGTGGTCTGCCACTCCTCCTCGTTTGCGTCGGATCGAAAACTGGACAATGCTTGATCGAACGCGGATCGGCAATCCATGAGCAACGAACTTCTTACTTCCGCCGAGATGGGCGAGGCGGACCGGCTGGCGATTGCCACCGGTCCGATCGATGGCATCGGCCTGATGCGCCGCGCCGGGGAAGCGGTCGCGGCGCAGGTTTTGATCCGCTATCCCCAGGCGACCCACGTCCACGTGCTTTGCGGGCCAGGCAACAATGCCGGCGACGGCTATGTCGTCGCGCGCATCCTGGCCGACAGCGGCGTCGGCACCACCGTCTGGGCGTCGGGCGCACCGAAGCCGCAGAGCGACGCGGCGCTCGCCGCGGCAGAGTGCGCAATCGCGTCCCGGCCACTATCCGGCTTCGAGGCCGAGCGCGGATCGATCGTCGTCGATGCGCTCTATGGGGCAGGGCTCTCCAAGCCGCTGTCGGGTGATGCCGCCAGGGCGGTCGACATTGCCGCCGCTCTGCATCTGCCGGTGGTGGCGATCGATCTGCCCTCGGGTGTTTCCGGCGACAGCGGCAAGGTGCTGGGCAAGGCATTTTGCGCAGAGATCACCGTGACCTTTGCTCGCAAGAAACCCGGCCATTTGCTGCTTCCCGGCCGGGAGCAATGCGGCGAGATCGTGCTTGCCGATATCGGTATCGGCGACGACATCATCTCGCTGATCCAACCCCGGACGTTCGAGAATCGCCCCGTGCTCTGGCTAGCTGATTTCCCGGTGCCGGCTGTGGATGCCCACAAATACAAGCGCGGCCATGCTGGCGTCTTTTCCGGCGGGCCGAGCGCCACGGGAGCGGCGCGATTGTCGGCACTTGCCTCGGCCCGGAGTGGGGCAGGCGCCGTGACAGTGCTGTCGCCCGGCAATGCAATGCAGGTCAACGCGGCCCATCTGACCTCGGTCATGCTGCGCAAGACCGATGATGCCGCCGACATCGAAGCGTTTGTCGGCGAGCGCCGGCCTTCGGCTTTCGTTCTCGGCCCCGGTTTCGGTGTCGGTGAAAAGACGCGGACCTTCGGGCTGACACTTCTTTCCCTGAGCTACAAGAAGGATTCCGCCGCGCAGCTCGACGGGCTTGTGTTCGACGCCGACGCGATTACGTCGTTTCGTGAAGCGCCTGACGTCTTGTTCGAAGCGGCACACACACCCGGCGCGCCGGCACTGGTGATGACGCCGCATGAGGGAGAATTCGCCAGGCTGTTTCCCGATATTGCCGGCGACGATGCTTTGTCCAAGCTGGACAAGGCCCGCGCGGCGGCCGGACGCGCCAACGCCATCATCGTCTACAAGGGGGCCGATACAGTGATCGCCGCTCCCAACGGCAGGGCGGCGATCAATTCCAACGGTGCGGCCTGGCTTGCCACAGCCGGTTCCGGCGACGTGCTGTCCGGCGTCTCCGCCGGCCTGCTGGCGCAAGGCATGCCGGTCTTCGAAGCGGCCTGCGCCGCGGTGTGGATCCATGCCGAGGCGGGCAGCCGGTTCGGGCCGGGGCTGATCGCCGAGGATCTGCCGCAGGCCATGCCGGCTGTCCTGCGCGAGCTTATGGCTGATCGAGGCCGGCGCTGATCAAAGGCGCTCGCGCAAACCGCGCTCACAGCGGAATGTTGTCGTGCTTCTTCCAGGGGTTCTGCATGTCCTTGTTACGCAGCATCCTGAGTGCGCGCGCAATCCGTCGACGCGTCGAATGCGGCATGATCACCTCGTCGACATAGCCGCGTTCGGCGGCAACGAAAGGCGACAGGAAGCGATCCTCATAAGTCTTTGTATGGGCTGCGATCTTCTCGGCGTCGCCGATGTCCTTGCGGTAGATGATCTCGACCGCGCCCCTGGCGCCCATGACGGCGATCTGCGCCGTCGGCCAGGCATAGTTCATGTCGCCGCGCAGATGTTTGGAGGCCATCACGTCATAGGCGCCGCCATAGGCCTTTCTGGTGATGACAGTGATCTTCGGCACGGTCGCCTCGGCATAGGCGAACAAGAGTTTGGCTCCGTGCTTGATCAGGCCGCCATATTCCTGCGCGGTGCCCGGCAGGAAGCCCGGCACGTCGACGAAGGTGACGATCGGAATCGAGAAGCAATCGCAGAAACGCACGAAGCGCGCCGCCTTGCGGCTGGCATCGGAATCGAGCACGCCCGCCAGCACCATGGGCTGGTTGGCGACGAAGCCGACCGTGCGGCCCTCCACGCGCCCGAAACCAGTGACGATGTTCTTGGCAAAGCTCTCCTGGATCTCAAAAAAATCACCTTCGTCGGCGACCTTCAGGATCAGTTCCTTGATGTCGTATGGCTTGTTGGCATTGTCCGGGATCAACCGGTCGAGCGACATGTCGTGGTCGGTGACCGACTGGTAGCATTCGATCTCGGGAATATCTGACGTGTTGGAGGCTGGCAGCAGGTCCACCAACCGGCGCATCTGCAACAGCGCCTCGACGTCATTGTCGTAGGCGCCATCGGCGATCGAGGATTTCGTCGTGTGGACGGAAGCGCCGCCGAGACTCTCGGCGGTCACCGTTTCGTTGGTCACGGTCTTCACCACATCCGGTCCGGTGACGAACATATAGGAGGTTTCGCGCACCATGAAGATGAAATCGGTCATGGCGGGCGAATAGACGTCGCCGCCGGCGCAGGGACCCATGATGACAGAAATCTGCGGAATGACGCCCGAGGCGAGTACGTTGCGCTGGAAAATCTCGGCATAGCCGCCGAGTGCCGCCACGCCTTCCTGGATGCGCGCGCCGCCGGCATCGTAGAGGCCGATGATCGGCGCGCGATTGCGCAGCGCCATCTCCTGGACCTTGATGACCTTTTCAGCATGGGCTTCCGACAACGAACCACCGAAGACGGTAAAATCCTTGGCGAAAAGATAGACCGGCCGGCCGTTGACCGTGCCCCATCCGGTGACGACGCCGTCGCCGGCGATCTTGGTCTTCTCCATGCCGAAATCGGTCGAACGGTGCTCGACATACATGTCGAACTCCTCGAACGAGCCTTCGTCGAGAAACACCTCGATGCGTTCGCGCGCTGTGAGCTTGCCCTTCTTGTGCTGGGCGTCGATGCGGGCCTGACCGCCGCCCATGCGGGCGATGTCGCGCCGGCGCTCGAGTTCCTTCAGCACATCCTTCATCGCATGGTCCCCAACAACGGAAGCTGGGTTTGTGGTAATGATGCCCGCGGGGGAGTGCAAGCGTCGGCTTTCAGACGGTTTTTGCTGCGCTGCAACATGATGCCCTTGCATTTCCAAGCGAACTCCGCCATATGCAGCCCATAGGCGCTTGGGCCGGGAATCAATCCGGCCTTCTCGACGAATGAGACTGGTTGCGTCTGTTTTCCCTCTTCCGGCTGATCGGCAAGGTGGTGAAAAAGCCCCGAGGCATAATGCTTGCGGGCACGACAGCGCAGCCGAGCGGACAGTCCTGTCCGCCGCCTTGTCGTTTCCATGAGAGATATCCGACGGCAGGTTGCGCCCTGTCGCCCCCGATGTTTGCGGCCAAGAGGCCGCTCGAAAGAAGATTATTTTGACCAACGAAAACACTTTGCCCGGCAACGACACCGCGGAGCTTTCCGGCTTCGCCGCGCTGGGGATTACGGGTGCGCTGCTCAAGGCCACCCATGCCGCCGGCTTCACCGATCCGAAGCCGATCCAGATGCAGGCCATCCCGCCGCAGCTGGAAGGCCGTGACATTTTCGGCATCGCGCAGACCGGCTCCGGCAAGACCGCGGCCTTCGCGCTGCCGATCCTGTCGAAGATCATCGCGCTCGGCACCAAGCGACGCGCCAAGACGACGCGTGCGCTGATCCTGGCACCGACGCGTGAGCTTGCCGTACAGATCGAAGACACGATCAAGCTGCTCGCCAAGGGCGCGCACATCTCGACGGCACTGGTGCTGGGTGGCGTTTCCCGCTTCAGCCAGGTCAAGAAGATCGGGCCCGGCGTCGATGTCCTGATCGCCACGCCTGGCCGGCTGACCGACCTTGTGCGCGAGGGCGACCTCATCCTTTCCGACACCAAATGGCTGGTGCTCGACGAAGGCGACCGCATGCTCGACATGGGATTCATCAACGACGTCAAGCGCATCGCCAAAGCGACCGCGCCCGACCGCCAGACGGCGCTGTTCTCGGCCACCATGCCGGACGAGATCGCGGAACTCGCCAAGGGCCTTCTGAAGAACCCCGTCCGCATCGAAGTGTCGCCGCAGAGCACGGCCGCCGCCGAGATCGTGCAGAGCGTGGTGCTCGCCCGCACCAAGCAGAAGCGCCAGGTTTTGTCGACGATGCTTGCCGACGAGGCGATGAAGTCCGTCATCATCTTCTCGCGCACCAAGCATGGTGCCGACCGGGTGACCAAGGACCTCGAGCGCGACGGCTTCAAGGCCGCCGTCATCCATGGCAACAAGTCGCAGAATGCCCGGCAGAAGGCGCTGAACGATTTCCGTGATGGATCGGTGCGCATCTTGGTCGCGACCGATATCGCCGCGCGCGGCATCGATGTCCCCGGCATCAGCCATGTCGTGAATTTCGATCTGCCGGATGAGGCCGAAAGCTACGTCCACCGCATCGGCCGCACCGGCCGCAACGGCAGGGACGGCATCGCGATCACGCTTTGCGATCCTTCCGAGAACAGCAAGCTGCGCCAGGTCGAGCGGATCATCCGCACCAAGCTGCCTGTGGTCGCCGACCATCTCGGCAGCCCCGATCCGCAGCGCAATCCGGCGGAGAGAAACGAGCGTCACCACGAGCCCGCCAATGACCGCGCCGACCACAATGGCCGCCGCGATGGCCGGCGGCCCGGCGGCGGCAATGGCAACGGCAAGAAGCGTTTCGGCGCCAAGCCGGCCGGCGACCGCCCGTTCGCGGGCAAGCCGCAGGGCGAACGCCCGGAAGGCCGCAAGCCGTTCAAGGGCAACAACAAGCGCCGCTTCGGCGGCAAGCGGCCGGCAACGCGGGCTGCGTAAGCCGGCCAACTGGTGAAAGAAACAAAGAAGGCGACCACGGCGATGTGGTCGCCTTTTTCGTATGGGCGTTATCTATCAGGATGCTGGCAGGCTTATTTGACCACGGCCTCGATCCAGACCGAAATTCGCTGAGCGACGAATGCCGTCGTCGATGGTGACAGCGCATCGCCGGCAATGACGTGGTTGTCGGGGTCGCCCGTGCCCTCGATCGGCACCAATTCATGCGGCGCCCCCCAGCGGGCGGCGATCTCGCGGGTGCGATCCGGTCGCACCACCTTGTCCGAATCCGAAAAGATGAACAGGGCAGGGACCTGCGCCTTTTCCACCGGCGCACCATAGGCAAGTTCCGTCAGCGCCTGCATCGGCAGGGTCGCGGCGACCGGATATTTGTATGTCCAGAATTTCTCGTGCAGCGCATTGCGCGGCACGAAGCTGCGCTCCCTGCCGATGACCATCTCGGCGATCTGCTTGCCCCATGGCATGGTCAGGATCTCGGCGCCCGATGCCTTCACCCCGAAATTCGGCGAGATGAATGCAATAGCGGCCACGCCGTCCGAGGCGCTGGGCTGCGTTGCCGCCCAGGCCGCGAGCGATCCGCCGGTCGAAGTCGAGATGACGATCACCTTGTCGCCGATGGCGCGGCCGATGGCGAGCGCCTCCTCATAGTCGTTGATCCAGGCATTGACGCTGCCTTGCGTCATGGCCTCGCCGTCCTGCCCATGGCCGGTGAGGCGGGTGTAGAACAGGTTGGCATCGAGCGTGTCGGCCACATCATCCGGCAGCGGGCGCACTTCGCCCTTCGATGCGGAGAAACCGTGGATATAGACGATGGCCAGCGGCGTCTTGGCGTGCACCATCGGATTGGCCCAGACGATCTCCTTCTCCAGCCCGTCGCGGATGCCCGGTACAGCGGCTTCCGCCTTGGCTATGTAAGCTTGTGGATCGTCACCGATGACGGAGGGGTTGAAACGGATCGTCGTGTCGACGGCAACGCGTGGACCAAGTGCGAAGGCCAAGGCAAGGACGGCGATCAGGCCCAGCACAGCAAGCACGATCCGTCGCCCCATCGCAGACTCCACGCAGACAATATCTCAACCTATGGCGGCGGCCAAAGACAGGCAACGGGCGGCACAACGACGTCTTGTGAATTTCGGCGGCGTACTATCCGGCCGGCGGCTTGCGGTCGTAGTTCAGCGGCCGTGCCTTCCAGCGCGTCAACAGGACAATCGCGGCCCTGGACAGGGGTCTGGGCAGCAGGCTCATGAATTTCAGCGGCCAGCTTGTGCGATACGGGAAAGTGACCTCGAAGCCGCCGGACTTGATGCCACGCATCATGCGCCGTGTCGCCCGGCCGACCGGCATCAGGCCCGGCATCGGCAGCATGTTCTTTTCGGTCAGCGGCGTGTCGACAAAACCGGGGTTTATCACCTGGACGCGGATGTTCATCTTGTCGAAATCGTATTTCAGCGACTCGGCCAGGATGTTGATCGCCGCCTTGGTGCCGCCATAGGCGGCCGTGGTCGGCCAGCCGAAATAGGCGGTGACCGAGCCAACCAGCACGACATGGCCGCGCGCACGCACGCGCATATGCTCCACCACCGGTACCAGCCCGTTGATGATGCCGAAATAGTTGACCTCGAAGGAGCGGCGAAAGTCGCTGACGACGAGGGCCTCTCCAGGCGTCGAAATGTAGTTTCCCGCATTGAAGACCGCGAGCACGATGGGCCCCAGTTCCTTCTCGATCGCGGCGACGGTCCTTGCCATGCGCGGCTCGTCGGCGACGTCGCAGGGGAATGCCGTGACGCTGCCCGGCATCTGCGCGGTCTCGACGATGAGCGTATCGATCGGATCGTTGTCGAGTGCCGTTACCGCCACGGCATAACCCTGGGCAGCCAGGTCCCTGGCCAGCGAGCGACCGATGCCGCTGCTGCCACCGGTCACCCATGCGACGCCGTGTTTGGGATCTGCCCGATAAAGTGTCATGCCGTGCTCGTCGAATTACTGGTGCCTTGCTCTAGCGGCGAAGAAATCAGATGAAAAGGGTGCTTTTCGGCCGTGGGGGCAAATGAACCGTGCGATATCGGTCCGGTTTTATCGAGGGACTCGCCCGAACGCAGTGCCCGAAATGCGACTGGACCAGGCAAATTCTTGCCTTGAAACGAAGGCGTCGGGTTTCTAGGGTTTCGGCGCACGCACACAAGGAAACCTGAATGCCCCGTTCTGTGATCGACGCGATCGGCAACACGCCTCTGATCCGCCTCAACAAAGCTTCCGAAGAAACCGGCTGCGAGATCCTGGGCAAGGCCGAATTCATGAATCCCGGGCAGTCGGTCAAGGATCGAGCCGGCCTGTTCATCATCCGCGATGCCGAGCAGCGCGGCCTGTTGAAGCCCGGCGGCGTTATCGTGGAAGGCACAGCGGGTAACACCGGCATCGGCCTGACCCTGGTCGCCAAGGCGCTGGGCTACAGGACAGTCATCGTCATTCCGGACACACAGAGCCAGGAAAAGAAGGATACGATCCGGCTGCTCGGCGCGGAGCTGATCGAAGTGCCGGCGGTGCCCTACAAGAACCCCAACAATTACGTGAAACTTTCGGGACGGCTGGCCGAGCAGATGGCCAGGACCGAGCCCAACGGCGCCATCTGGGCCAACCAGTTTGACAATGTCGCCAACCGCGACGGTCATATCCGTACCACGGCGGAGGAAATCTGGGCCCAGACCGGCGGCAAGGTGGACGGTTTCGTTTCGGCTGTCGGGTCCGGCGGCACGCTTGCCGGCGTCGCCATGGGGCTGAAGGCCAGGAGCAAGGATGTCAAGATCGCGCTGGCCGATCCGCTGGGTGCGGCGCTCTACAGTTTCTACACCAGCGGCGAATTGAAATCCGAGGGCAGCTCGATCACCGAAGGCATCGGGCAGGGGCGTATCACGGCCAATCTGGAAGGGTTCACGCCCGACTTCTCGTTCCAGATCAAGGACGAGGACGCTTTGCCGATCGTCTTCGACCTGATCCAGGAAGAGGGCCTCTGCGTTGGCGGCTCGACCGGCATAAACATTGCCGGCGCGATTCGGCTGGCCAGGGAATTGGGGCCGGGCCATACCATCGTGACCATCCTTTGCGACTATGGCACCCGCTACCAGTCGAAATTGTTCAACCCGGAATTCCTGCGCGACAAGAACTTGCCGGTGCCGGGCTGGATGGAGTTGCAGAGCAAGATTTCCGTGCCGTTCGAAAAGGTCGCGTGATGGCGCACAAGACGGAAGCGCTGTTTCGCGACGACGCCTATCTGCGCACGGCGGAAGCCGCGGTCGTTGCCATCAACGATCGTGGCGGCATTATCCTCGACCGGACGATCTTCTACGCTACGTCGGGCGGCCAACCGGGCGATACCGGTCATCTCGAGCGCATGGACGGTAGCCGCATTGCTATCGCGGCCACCATCACGGGCGAGACCAAGGACGAGATCATCCACGTGCCAGGTCCGGACCAGGCTAAGCCAGAGGTTGGCGAGCGCCTGAAGCTCTCGATCGACTGGGAGCGCCGGTACCTGTTGATGCGCATGCACGCGGCTTGCCATCTGCTCACCGTCGTTTGCCCCTTCCCGATCACGGGCGCGGCGGTTTCCGAGGACGACAGCCGCGTCGATTTCGACATTCCGGACGCCGGCTTCACCAAGGAAGAGGTGACGGCGCGCCTGATGGATCTGGTGCGCGCCGATCATCCGATCTTCACCAGGCTCATCAGCGACGACGACCTTGCCGCCAATCCAGGCCTTGTGAAGTCCAAGAACGTGCGGCCACCGGTCGGCACCGGCAAGATCCGCCTGGTTTGCATCGGCGACAATGGTACGGTGGACAGCCAGCCCTGTGGCGGCACGCATGTGAAGAGCACCGGCGAAATCGGTGAAATCCATATCGGCAAGATCGAAAAGAAGGGCCGTGAGAACAGGCGTTTCCGCATCCGCTTCGGCCCGATGCCCGCAGCCTGACACACACGACTTTGGACTATTCAGAAATAGAGGAAACCGGAATGGCCGAAGACAGTCCTTTCACCGTCGATGCGGACTGGCTGCAGGCGCGCCTGGGCGAGCCGGGCCTGACGATCGTGGACGCGTCCTGGTACCTGCCGGCGCAAAAGCGGGATGCGCGCGCCGAATACGATGCGGCCCACATCCCGGGAGCCCGCTTCCTGGATCAGGACGCGGTGTCCGATCCCGATGCCGCCTTGCCGCATACGCTGGCGTCACCGGAGCACTTCGCCAGATATGTCGGCGCGATGGGGGTCTCGGCCGACGACACGATCATTGTCTATGACGGCCCGGGTTTCTTCTCCGCACCAAGGGCCTGGTGGATGTTTCGCGTCATGGGCGTGTTTCAGACCTATATTCTGGATGGCGGCTTCGATGGCTGGAAATCGGCAGGGCGGCCGGTGACCGCCGAGCCGACGAAGATCGCGCCGAGCGTGTTCCATGCCGATTTCGATACCAATCGAGTGGCCAGCCTTGCCGAAATGCGCAAGATCGTCGAGACCAAGTCAAGTCAGATTGCCGATGCCCGGGGAGTGGGCCGCTTTACCGGCGCCGAGCCCGAGCCTCGTGCTGGTGTCCGCTCAGGCCATATGCCGGGCGCGCGCAATGTGCCTTACTCCGCATTGTCGGAAAACGGCGTGCTTTTGCCGAAGAGCCGCCTGCGCAAAGTGATCGAGGAAGCCGGCATCGACCTGTCGAAGCCCGTCGTCACATCCTGTGGCTCGGGTGTTACCGCCGCCGTGATCACTCTGGCACTGGAGACGCTCGGCCACACCGACAACCGGCTTTATGACGGCTCATGGACCGAATGGGGCGGGCTTACGGATACGCCTGTCGTGACCGGCCCCGCGACCGCCGCCAAGGAATGAACGCGATGGAAAACGGTGCTTTGGAGGACATTGAAGTCACTGTGACTTTCCTCGAAATGCATGCTCCGCCGGCTGTCTCGCCGGCGGTGCCCTACAACCGACAGGTGGCACTGCTGAAAACCAGGGACATTCCGCTGCATTTCTACCGCTACCTGATGGACCGGGTAGGGCGCAAATGGCACTGGGTGAATGTTCTGCGGCTGAATGACGACGAACTCTCGGCCGGGATTCACCGGGAGGATCGCGACATCAGGGTGCTCTATCTCGATGGTTCGCCGGCAGGCTTCTTTGACCTCAAGCCTCATCTGCCGGAAGAAGTCGAACTCGCCTATTTCGGTATGATGGATCATGCGACAGGGCAGGGCATAGGCCGCTGGTTCCTGGGCTCGGCGATCGCCGCGGCATGGTCGCATGGGCCGAAACGGGTCACGGTGCAAACCTGCACGCTCGACCACCCGGCCGCTCTGCCGCTCTACCAGAAGCTAGGGTTCAGGCCGGTCGCGCAGAAAAAGGAAGTCGTGCGCCCATTGCCCTTCGCCGAGCGCTCGGCCAGCGTCATGCGGCCGTGAGTTCAGCCCAAACCTGAACCGGCTGTTCATCGGCGCTTCAGCCTGACTTCTCCATGGTGCCCGCATTACCAATGCGGCGCAGGCCGAAGGAGAAAAGACATGCTGACCCGACGTACACTTGCCGCCGCGCTGATCGCAGCCATCGCCATGCCAAGCCTCGCAGCGGCACAGGCCACAATGCCTTCAGCCGCCACCATCGAGCGTAAGCTCGAAGCAGCGCCCCAGATGAAGTTGCGGCCGAACGAACGCGTCACGATCCGCGAATTCAAGCGCCGCCCGGATCTGCGCCGCATGGCCCGGTCGATCGATATCCAGTCGATCAACTTTGCTTTCGGCTCAGCCGCCATTTCGAGTTCGCAGTACGACAAGATCGAGAACATCGCCGACGCGCTTCACCGCATCCTGCGCCGCGATCGCGGCGCACGCGTCCTGATCGAGGGGCATACCGACGCTGTCGGATCCTTCCAATCGAATCAGGTCCTGTCGGAGCAGCGCGCGGCTTCGTTGAAGCGTACGCTGGTGCGGGAATTCGGCGTCCCCGGCTATGCGCTCGAAACCGTCGGCTACGGCGAGGAGTTCCTGCTGGTGCCGACGCAGAATGAAAACTGGCAGAATCGGCGGGTGACGCTTCGCCGTTTTGACGACTTCATTCGCTGATTCTGCTTATTTGTTAGTCGGCGTAGTTATTGATTCGAAGCCGTCTCGCGCGCTGTTCCGGACTGATCGGCAAGCCAATCGGTCCGGAACATTTGGCAGGAATCGGGTGGGAGCCTCGGGCGTGGACGCATAATTTCTGGTCGACGACACCGGAGATTTCACCATGGCCATCCAGTTCAAGGCTCTTCCAACCCAAGATGTGCGGGCTCTGCAGTTTGGCGGCCCGGATGCTTACGGCCACACGCCGGAGCGAAAGATTTCCGACGGCGACGGCATGCCTTGCCGGCACTGCTTGAAGAACATCGCATCTGGCGACGCCTATCTCGTTCTTGCATATCGGCCGTTCCCGGCGCTTCAGCCCTATGCCGAGACCGGGCCAATTTTCCTGCATGCGCAGGAGTGCGAGCGTGCGCCTGATACGGAGGAACTTCCCGAGATTCTCGGAAGTTCCGATTACATCGTGCGCGGCTATGGCCGTGACGATCGCATCGTCTATGGCACAGGTGGCGTCATCACAACCGGGTCGATTCGTGCGTGGGCAGCGACGCTTTTCGAGCGCGACGACATTGCCTATGTCCATGTGCGTTCGGCACGCAACAATTGCTATCAGTGCCGGATCGAGCGGGCCTGATCTCGGAAACCTTGCCGGCTTACAAATGCGCTGTCGTATTCCCGTCGCATAGATGCGCTAGAACATGACTGTCGATTGATTTGTCGACCGCGGATGGACCGGCGGCACATCTCGACACCGAGGAAGCGGGGCTTTGGCTCCGCTTTTTTGTTGCCCGGATTTCACTACGTCCTTTATCGAGCAACGAAAAAGCCCGCCGGCAGTGCCGACGGGCTTTGGTAGTTTTGCCTGGAGGGCTTAGTTGAACTTGTACTTGGCGCCGATGCGCACGGTGTGGAACGAGGAGGTGTCGGTCACGAGATCGCTCGGGATCGGAAACTCATCCGAAAAATCCTTCTTCGCGAACTGCGAATAGCGATATTCGATGCCGAGAGTAACATTGCTGGAAACGGCAGTTTCCAGACCGCCGCCGACGGAGAAGCCGCTGGAGCCCCACTTGGCAGGCAGGAAGGGTACAGGCTGCGATGCATTCAAGTCGAAATGCTGCCAGCTGTAGCCGCCCAGAACATAGGCAAGCGTCGATTCGTTCATCTTCATGCCGACGCGGCCAAGCACGTCAAAGCCGTAGTCCGTATCCAGATTGATCGATCCACCCGGGATATTGAGCTCGGTGGTCATGCCGGAATAACGAGCGTCGACCATCAAGCCTGCAACCCAGTTACCGAAGTCGTGATCGTAACCAACGCTCAGCTCGCCGAGTACGCCTTCTCCACCCAGGCCGTTAAACTTGGCGCCGCCAAGCGGAGGGATTTCGATCTGATGGACAGATGCGCCTGCGCCCAAAGCGCCACCCGCATAGAAGCCGGTCCAGTTGTAAGCGGGGGCTGCAAACGAAGCAGGAGCACCGTTCTGAGCGCCAAAGCGGTAGGCGGCTGCGATCTGGAATGTGTGCCGCGACGTATCGAGGTTCAGCAGGCCATCAGGCGCGCCGACAAGCCCGGCCTCGTTCAGGAGATCGCCCTTGGTGCCGAAACGGGTGTAACGGTACTCCGTCTTGATCGTCCAGTTGTTGTTGATAGCGGTTTCGAGACCCGCGCCGACGAAATAACCGCTCTGATCCCAGTCGAAGCCGAAGCCCGCATTGGTATCAAGCTTGTACTTCTGCCAGGAATAGCCACCCAGCACATAGCCCAGCGTGTTCGGTGTGAGGAGATAGCCGAGACGCAGACCGGCGTCGAACCCGTATGTCTCCTGGATAGAGGCATTGAAGCCAGCAGCATCCAGCTTGGTTTCAATGTTGCCGACATGTGCGTCCAGCAACCCACCGAGCAAGAAGCGGGGCGAGACCATGTAGTCGTAGCCAACCGTCAATTCGCCATAGACGCCTTCTCCACCGATGCCGTTCAACGAGATCGGGACGAAGTCGCTGCCAAGTTTATGAACATTGGCGCCGGCGCCGACACCGAAGCCGACGTACAGGCCGCTCCAGTTGAAACCGCTCGCTTCGACCGGCTGAACCATGTCAGCGGCATGCGCAGCCGACATCAGAGCCACGGCCGAAACGGCGCCCAAGAGAAAAGATTTCGCGGAAACGCGAAGAAGCATAGCCCAAACCCCTAATCAATAAACCCATCTTGGTTCTAGCAGGCTTGGTAAAATTAGAAATGACAAATATGCAACAGTTTTGGGCAAACCTCCGTCCACACTGACGCGGACCTGCCTAGTAATCCGGCTTACCAGCCTTGATCGGCCAGTAAAAAGCCCGCCGGGGCGAACCGGCGGGCGGCAACGGGACCTTGACTTTTTCTGGGTGTATCAGGCTGCAAGCACTGCCTTGGGCTCGACCAGTTCGTATCCAAGTGCTTCGGCGACCGCCCGGTTGGTGATCTTGCCCTTGTGGACGTTGAGGCCGTTGCGCAGGTGATGGTCGTCGACCAGAGCCTTCAGGCCCTTGTCGGCCAGTTGCAGGCCATAGTGAAGCGTCGCGTTGTTGAGCGCATGGGCCGAGGTGACCGGCACCGCGCCCGGCATGTTGGCGACGCAATAGTGGATCACGCCATCGACCTCGTAAGTCGGCTCGGCATGCGTCGTGGCATGTGAAGTCTCAAAGCAGCCGCCCTGATCGATGGCGACGTCGACCAGCACAGAGCCCTTCTTCATGCCGGACAGCATTTCGCGGGTGACCAGCTTCGGCGCGGCGGCGCCCGGGATCAGCACGGCGCCGACGACGATGTCGGCCGAGAAGCACTCTTCTTCCAGCGCCTCGACGGTTGAATAGCGGGTATGGACGCGGCCGGCGAAGAGATCGTCAAGCTGGCGCAGGCGTGGGATGGAGCGGTCGATGATGGTGACGTCGGCGCCGAGCCCGGCCGCCATGCGGGCTGCATGCAGGCCGACGACGCCGCCGCCGAGCACGGTGACCTTGCCGGGCAGCACGCCGGGCACGCCGCCGAGCAACACGCCGCGTCCGCCATTGGCCTTCTGAAGCGCCGTGGCGCCGGCCTGGATCGACAGGCGGCCGGCGACTTCCGACATCGGCGCGAGCAGCGGCAGGCCGCCACGGTCGTCGGTCACGGTTTCATAGGCGATAGCCGTCACGCCGGAAGCGAGCAGGCCCTTGGTCTGCTCCGGATCCGGAGCCAGGTGCAGATAGGTGTAGAGAATCTGGCCGTCACGCAGCTGGACCCATTCATTGGGCTGCGGCTCCTTGACCTTGACGATCATGTCCGACTTGGCGAACACGTCGGCGGCGGTCTTGGCAATGGTGGCGCCGGCGGCGCGGTAAGCGTTGTCATCGGCGCCGATGCCGGCGCCTGCGCCTGCTTCGACCAGCACTTCGTGGCCATGAGCGACATATTCGCGGACCGAGCCGGGCGTAAGGCCGACCCGATATTCGTGATTCTTGATTTCCTTGGGGCAACCGACACGCATCTTCTTCTCCTGATCCGGGCCCTTTTGGGCTCACTCCCTGTATTTTCGGAGTGAACCATGAATCGGCGCGCAGGTGTTTGCGAATGCGCTTGCCTGAGCAGTCAGCTTTCGATTATTGTTGCGTAAAATAGCCAGATATTCGCAGGATTCACGAAAAATGCCGCTCGACAGGATTGATATCGCCATTCTCGAGGCCCTGCAGAAGGATGGCCGGATACCCAACGCCGCGCTTGCCGAGAAGGTTGGCCTGTCCCAGTCGGCCTGTTCGCGCCGGCTCGACAATCTCGAGAAATCCGGAACCATTCGCGGCTATCACGCCCGGCTTTCCAATGCGGCACTCGGCCATCAGATGACGGCGATCGTGCATATATCGCTGTCGGGCCAGTTCGAGAAAACGCTCTCGGATTTCGAGGCGGCGATCAAGCGCTGTCCCAACGTGCTGTCCTGCCACCTGATGTCGGGAGAATATGACTATATCCTGCGCATCGCGGCCAAGGACCTCGTCGACTATGAGCGAATCCACAAGGAATGGCTGTCGGCCATGCCTCATGTGACCAAGATCAACTCGTCCTTTGCCTTGCGTGAGATCGTTGATCGCACGGCCATGGGCATGAAGCCGGAAATGGCCTGACGCGTCTCTGTGGGTTCTAGCCGGCTTCGGTGACGATCCGGTCCATCGGGATGTCATGGGGTTGCGGATAGATGGTGGCGATGCGCTGCAATTCGTAGCCGACGCCGATGACCAGAGGCTTGAACGGCATCGCGGCCAGCGTGCGGTCGAAGAAGCCGCCGCCATAGCCCAGCCGATAGTTTTGCGGGTCGATGCCGACGATCGGCGAGATGACGATGTCGGGAAGCACCGGATCGCCCTCGGCCGGGATCGGTATGTTCCAGACGCCCTTTTCCAGACGGTCGCCGGGTCTGTAGGCGCGGAAGATCAGCGGCTGTCCCTTCTCGATCACGATCGGCAGCGCGGTGCGGCCGCCGCGTTCGTTGATCGAGGCCATCCACGGGCGCAGATCGGGTTCGCCGCGGAACGGCCAGTACAGGCTGACCATGCGGCCGTCGATCCCGCCGATGATTCTGTCCAGGCCCTCGGCGATGCGTTGCGACATCGCCGCCCGCGTATCGGCCGAAACGGCAAGCCGCGCCGCGATCAGGCGCTCGCGCTCCGCCTTGCGCCAACGCCGGACATCAGACCAATCCGTCATCGATGGTTGAAATGCAGGATCGAGTTCATGCATGAAGCAGGGAGGCGAGGCATATTGCGCCGGACCCGGGTCGTCATGATCGTCAGCCATGCTGTACCTCGTCGCGTGTTCGATGACGCTATACCTCGCGACACGATATAACAGGTGTATTGACGACATCCGACGACGAGTCTCGGGCATCGCCCTGCTGTTGTTGCACTGCACAAAAACACTTACATCAAGGCAGGCAATTTTGCCCGTCGGAGTGCATGAGATGAACGAAGCCAGCCATCATGTCGTGGTCGTCGGGGCGGGTTTCGGCGGCCTTGAACTCACGCACGCTCTCGCCGGTGCCTCCGTGCGCATCACCATGATCGACAGGCGCAACCACCATCTGTTCCAGCCGCTGCTTTACCAGGTGGCGACAACGGCGCTGGCGACTTCGGAGGTCGCCTGGCCGATCCGCCATCTCCTGCGCAAGCGCAAGGACGTGACGACGCTGCTCGCCAATGTCAGCGGCGTCGACCGCGCCGGCAAGCGGGTGCTGTTCGACGACGGCAGCGCCGTCGGCTACGACACGCTGGTGCTCGCCACCGGCGCGCGCCACGCCTATTTCGGCCATGACGAATGGGAGCCTTTCGCACCGGGACTGAAGACACTGGAGGATGCCACCACGATCCGGCGTAACATCCTCCTGGCCTTCGAGCAGGCGGAGCGCGAAACCGATCCCGCCCGACGCCAGGCGCTGCTGACGATCGCGATCGTCGGTGGAGGTCCGACCGGCGTCGAGCTCGCCGGCACCATCGCGGAGCTCGCGCATGACACGCTGCGCGGCGAATTCCGCAACATCGATACGCGCCAGACGCGCGTGGTGCTGATCGAGGCCGGAGACCGTATCCTCGCCAATTTCGCGCCAAAGCTCTCCAACTACGCTCGCAAGGCGCTGGAGAGGCTCGGCGTGACGGTCGAGCTTGGACGCGCGGTCACGCGCTGTGACGCAAATGGCGTCGCCTTTGGCGACACCGTTCTGCCGGCAAGGACCATATTGTGGGCGGCGGGCGTTGCCGCTTCACCCGCAGCCGAATGGCTGGAAGCCAAAGCGGACCGGGCGGGGAGGGTGCTGGTCGAGCCTGACCTCAGCGTGCCGGGCAGCCCCGATATTTTCGTCATCGGCGATGCCGCCCTTGTCATGCGGCCCGACGGAGGGCCGGTGCCTGGCGTCGCCCCTTCGGCCAAGCAGGAAGGCCGGCATGTCGCCGCCACCATCAAGGCCAGGCTGGGCGGGAACAAGGCCCCGCGTCCGTTCCGCTACAAGCATGCCGGCGATCTGGCCACCATCGGCAAGCGGGCGGCGGCAATCGACTTCGGTTGGCTCAAGCTGACCGGATGGCCGGCCTGGTGGCTGTGGGGCATCGCCCACATCTACTTCCTGATCGGTTTTCGTAACCGGCTTGCGGTTTCGTTGAGCTGGCTATGGATTTATGCCACCGGTCAGCGCAGCGCGCGTCTGATCACGCAGGGCGACGACGACAAAAGCTGAGTTTTCGCCACGCCGATATTCATGCGCGCGTCATCTGTTGCTGATCGACTGATCACCCGAAGCGCGACTTCTTGAATGGACTTGGATCCGTTTCAGCGCGAAGTTTGCTTCGGGGCTGGGCTTGTCACGTCGTCGAAGAAAGAGAAATCATGTCGCAACTGCTCCATCCCGTCTCTCGCCGCGGTCTCCTCGCCGGCGTCGCCGCCACCGGGGCACTGATCATGTTGCATCCTTTTTCCGCCCGCGCGCAGGCCAACCAGGCGCATCTGCGCATCATGGAAACCACCGACATCCATGTGAACGTGCTGCCTTATGATTACTATGCCGACAAAGCCAACGACACGATGGGCCTGTCGCGCACGGCGTCGCTGATCGATGCGGTGCGCAAGGAAGCCGTCAATTCGATGCTGATCGACAATGGCGACCTTCTGCAGGGCAACCCGATGGGCGACTATATCGCCTATGAGAAGGGCCTGAAGGACGGCGACCTGCATCCGATCATGAAAGGCATGAACCTGCTTGGCTACGAGTGCTCGACGCTCGGCAATCATGAGTTCAATTACGGCCTGTCATTCCTGGACAAGGTGCTTGCGGGCGCCAATTTCCCCTTCGTCTGCGCCAACCTGATCCGCGGCACCGAGCTTGCCGCCAGCCCGCGCGACGACAAGCTCTATCTCAAGCCCTATGTCATCCTGGACAAGAAAATCAGGGATGGTTCCGGCGCCGAGCAGCCGATCAGGGTCGGCATCATCGGCTTCGTGCCACCGCAGATCATGGTCTGGGACCTCAAGAACCTCGAAGGCAACGTCAAGACGCGCGACATTGTCGAGGCGGCCAAGGCCTGGGTGCCGCAAATGAAGGAAGAGGGCGCCGACATCATCATCGCGCTTTCGCATTCGGGCATCGACGTCAAGCAGGGCGACATGATGGAGAACGCCTCGTTCTTCGTCGCCGGCGTCGAGGGCATCGATGCAGTCTTCACCGGGCATCAGCATCTGGTGTTCCCCGGCAAGAAGGATTTCCAGTCACTCGAAGGTGTCGATACGCAGAAAGGCACCCTTCAGGGCAAGCCCGCCGTGATGGGCGGTTTCTGGGGCTCGCATATGGGCCTGATCGATCTGATGCTGGAGCGCGACGGATCGAAATGGAAGGTCGTTTCCGCAACCTCGGAGGCGCGGCCGATCTTCGAGCGGGTCGACAACAAGAACAAGCCGACCGTACAGGATGACAAGCGCATCGTGGCGGCACTGGAGCAGGACCATCAGGCAACGCTCGCCTATGTGCGCCGTCCCGTTGGCAAGACCTCGGCGCCGCTCTATTCCTATTTCGCGCTGGTCGCCGACGATCCTTCGGTCCAGGTCGTCAGCCAGGCACAGACCTGGTACCTCAAGGATATTCTCAAGAGCACGCAATGGAAGGATGTGCCGCTGCTTTCGGCGGCGGCCCCCTTCAAGGCCGGCGGACGCAACGGCGCGGACTATTATACCGACGTGCCGGCCGGCGACATCGCCATCAAGAACGTCGCCGACCTCTATCTCTATCCGAACACCGTGCGCGCCGTCGAAATCACCGGTGCGCAGGTCAAAGAATGGCTGGAAATGTCGGCCGGTATCTTCAACAGGATCGAGGCGGGGAAGGCCGATCAGGCGCTTATCAACACCGATTTCCCGTCTTACAATTTCGACGTCATCGACGGTGTCACCTACAGGATAGACCTGTCGCAGCCGCCGAAATACGACGCCAAGGGCGGCGTGGCGAACGCCGGCGCCAGTCGCATCATCGATTTGATGTTCGATGGAAAACCGATCGATCCCAATCAGAAATTCGTTGTCGCGACGAATAATTACCGTGCCGGCGGCGGCGGTAATTTTCCGGACATCAATGCCTCGAAGATCATTTACGAGGCTCCGGACACCAATCGCGATGTCATCGTTCGCTACATCGTCAGCCAGGGCACCATCAATCCATCGGCGGACGACAACTGGTCGTTCGCGCCGTTGCCGGGAACCAGCGTGGTCTTCGAAACAAGTCCGAGGGCCAAGGACTTCATTGCCGAGGTGAAGTCGCTGAAGATCGAGCCGGCGGGCGACGGCGAGGCCGGTTTCGCCAAATATCGCATTCTTCTTTGATGCGATCATGGCCAGGCGAGAGATCGCTTCGGCCGCTTCCCCCGTGCGGGAGATGACCCTGCCGTCGTGCGATAGCATGATGGCGTTTCCTGGCGCCCCTTTTTGAGGTGCCAGGGCATTGGCATCTGAAGACCCTTTTTGAATCTGACCGGCGGTGTATCGCCGGTAATGCACAGCCGTGCCCGTGACGGGCGGGCCGGCCCGATGTTTGACGTCGGAAGTCCTATGGGTGGGACCCTTTGGGGATCAAAGGAGTCCTTTCATGACCGACAAGATCTTTACGGGAGCAGCTCTCGAAGAAGCTTTGAAGAATGACGATTTTGGCCTGTCCGGCACGGAAATGACCGGCATGGTCAAGGCATCGAAGAAGGCGGGGCACATCGCCTTCACCCGCTCGGGTTGCGAAAACTGGGTCGACATACCGATTGGGCTTATCGAAAAGGCCGAGCAGCTCGGCAAGGCCCCTTGCAAGGATCATTGGCATCCGATCTTCAAGCTGACGCTGAAAGAGCCCAAGGATGCCGAGGCAAGGGTGTTTGCCGCCCTGTTGGCCGCGGTGCCGCAAGGTGGTGGGAGACCCCCGCAAGGCTGGCCAGCCGGCGGGCCTCCGATGCAGCCACAGCCAATGCCTCATATGGGCTCCGGCAGTTCCTTCAGTCGCGCGGCAGCCTCGGCGCCAGGCCGCGGTTCGCCACCTGGCTCGATGGGCGGGCGCCCCCAGACCGTCGCACGCATGGCGGGTGGACTTGGCGGCTTTGGCGGTCTTGGCAATGGCGGGTTGAATGCCTGGGGTTGCTGGGAATCGGAGTGCTGCGAGTGCATTCAATGGGGCAATTGCTGGTACACGGGCGATGGACGATGCATCCCCGAATGCCTGCAATATGCCTGTGAGCCTTGCGAACGCTGTATCTGGCCCTGGTGAATTTCGGCGTCAACCTGAACAGGCCCGCATCGCGACAGCGACGCGGGCCTGTTCGACAAGCGATGGCGGCTTCAGTTGGTCGTCGGCGTCAAGGCTGTCGCCGGAGCCGGCGGGCTGACCGGTTGCGTCGGCTCCAGGGATGCGCCTGTCGGATCGCTGGGTACGGTCAGGGGCGCCATGCCGGCTGGCGCATGGACCTCGTGGATCGTCGATGTCGGCACGGAGTTGAGAAGATCGCTGGCGCCTGGCGCCAAGGTTGGGCTGATGCTGTGGCCCAGCGGATCGTTCATGACAGTCGGTGGGGCTATGCGTCGGGCATCGGCAGCCGATATGGCGGCGAGCAGAATGGCAATGGCGGCAACGGTTCGCTTCATGGAAGCCTCCTATAGTCAGAGGCGCTCGGCGTTGGTTCTGGGCGCGGGGCGTCGGATGCGGCAGAACGCCGACCATGCGATCGCGGTTTCATCACGCCGTATCAGGAAATCGCGATCCGCTCAGGCCTTATAAACCACCTGGCGGACGTCGATGTAGCTGGCCCGGAATCCGGCCTCGCAGTAGTGCAGGTAGAACTCCCACAGCTTCTTGAACCGATCGTCGAAGCCGAGCGGCACGATCTTCTCCCACGATCCCCAGAATCGCTGGCGCCATTCGGCGAGTGTGCGGGCGTAATCCTCGGGGAAAACGCGCTCGCGCAGATGTGCAAGGCCATGATCCTTGCCGAGCGTTTTCAGGATCGACGGCGTCGGCAGCATGCCGCCGGGAAAGACATAGCGCTGGATGAAATCCGGCCGGGCGCGGTAGGTGTCGTAGGCCGCTTCGTTGATGGTGATGATCTGCAGGCCCGCCGTGCCGCCGGGCTTCAGGCATGACTTCATCTTGGAGAAGAACACCGGCCAATATTTCTCGCCGACAGCCTCGAACATCTCGATCGAGGCAATGCGGTCGTAAGTGCCGGTTTCGTCGCGATAATCCTGTAGCTTGATGTCAACCTTGTCGGCGAGCCCGGCCTTGGCAATGCGGGCCTTGGCAAAATCGTGCTGTTCGCGGCTGATCGTCAGTCCGGTTACGCGGCAGCCGATTTCGCGTGCAGCGAATTCCGCGAAGCCACCCCAGCCGCAGCCGATCTCCAGCACATGGTCCTTGCCGCTGATGCCGGTGTCCCTGGCCAGCGCGCGATATTTGGCGGCCTGGGCGCTTTCCAGATCGTTGGCGCCGTTTGCGTAAAGCGCCGAGGAATAGGTCATGCTGGGATCGAGCCATTCCTTGTAGAAGGCATTGCCGAGATCATAGTGAGCCGAGATGTTGCGTTTCGACCCGGAACGCGTGTTTTCGTTGAACCAGTGGCGGATGCGCTGGACAGCGTTGATCAACCAGCTTGCACCGCCGGCAACCTTCTCGCCGAGCGCGGAATTGACCACGAACAGCTCTAGGAAACTGGTTACGTCAGGACTTTCCCAATCGCCGTCCATGTAGGATTCGGCCACGCCGATCGTGCCGCCGGAAAAGGCGCGGCCAGGCAGGCGCCAGTTCTTCAGCACCAGTTCCGCGTCGGGCCCAGGCGCCTTGCCGCCGACGAGGACAGCGCGCCCATCCGGCATCCTGACCTTCAGCGAACCGCGGGGCAGGTTCATTGCTGCCGAGAGCACCATGCGCGCCTTGGCTGGCAGTCCCTTGACGATTTCGGCGAAGTTGAACTCATCAAGCTTGACCGCGTCGCCCGGCGTCATGCCCGAATGTTCCTCGTAAACCATATCATGCCCCTGGATTTCCACGGCGACGGCGACAATTGCCGGGTCGCGGTTGTCTTGGATCATTCGCCTGCTTCGAACGCCGACGCCTGATCCCGGTAGCTTACCGGCTCCGCGGCGGGCGGGCTCGAACGGAAGCGCGCGCCCTTTAACCAGAGCTTCAGCGCTTCCCAGTGAATGCCGGCGACAATCTTCCACGTCATGAAGGGAAACTTCAAGAGACAAGCCGCGAGCCGGGCTGTGCCAAGCGGCTGGTTTTTGCCGGCAAAGGTCGCGGACAGCAGGGGTTCGCCATTTTCTGTCTCGTGAATGCGCAGGCGCACCACTTTTCCAGGCGGCAGGATATGGAAATGATAGCGAGTCCCCATGTCGATAAATGGCGAGACGGGAAAGATCTTGGTTCTTGTCTGGCGCACGCCGGCAGGAGTGAGATCGCCTGCTTCCAACGGCGCGACATAGGTGTGACGTTGGCCAAACGTGTTGCGGACCGCGTAGATCAGGGCGATCAATGTTCCGGCCTTGCCGTAGCAGAAATAGACCGAGATCGGATTGAAGACGTAGCCAAGGATACGGGGGTAGGCGAGCAGCAGGATGCGCGCGGCAGGCTCCGACAGTCCGGCGCCGGCAAGCAGACGATCGGCAAAGCAGCGCAGCGTTTCGCCGTCGCGCTCGACATGGTCGCTTTCATGGAAAGAGGCCAGGCCTGCCCGATTCACCTTCAGCAGCCATGTCATGCGGTCCAGCTCGGCAAGCCTGTCTATGTCGACCAGCAGCGAAAAGACGGAATAGACGAAACGGTGGCCGAATGGCTTCAGCCGCGCGTGCATGACCTCACCTGGGTAAAGCGCGGCGGCTGCCTGCGGTGGGGCTCCGTTTTCCAACATGGTTGAGATGCGCTGTTTCGGCATGGTTGTGTCCGCGCCTATTCCGCCGCCAGGGCGCGCTCAGGCATGTCGTCGAAGCTGTCACGCCATGGCACTTTAGCACCGAGGGCAACTGCCGCCGCCAATCCCGAGCGCAGCCCGTCTTCGTGAAAGCCGTGCCCGGTCCAGGCCCCGGCAAAGTACACGCCGCGCGTACCCTGGATGTCATCGAGGCGTGCCTGGGCCGACAGAGCAGGGGCATCGTATTGGGGATGGTCGAATGTCCATTCACCGAATACGAGATCCTCGCGCGGCTCGATCACCGGATTGAGCGAAACGAACAGCGGCCGGCTTTCGTCGATGCCTTGCAGCCGGTTCATCCAGTAGGTGACTGAGACTTCCGGCTCGTCGCGATCACAGGAGCAGCGCAGATAGTTCCAGGCCGCCCATGCGGCCCGGCGCTTCGGCATCAGCCTGATATCGCGATGCAGGACGACCCGGTTCGGCCGGTACGGTATGGCGCAGAGAATTGTCTCTTCGACGCTGGTGGCGTCACCCAGCATGGCAAGCGCCTGGTCGCTATGTGCCGCGATGATCACATTGTCGAAGCGGTCCGGCGGCTGCTCGCCTGCCCACACCGTCACGCCAAAAGCGTCGCGCACGAGGGTCCTGACCGGCGATCCGAGTCTGACGCGTCCACGGAGCGGCGCCAGGAGCTTGTTCAGGTAATTGCGGGAGCCGCCGCTGACCGTGCGCCATGTCGGGCGCTCGGCGTGGATGAGCCTATGGTTCTCGAAGAAAGAGACGAAGCTCGCGGCGGGGTAGTCGAGCATGCTTGCCCTTGGCGTCGACCAGATCGCGGCCGCCATCGGCATCAGATAGTTGTCGCGAAAGGCGGCTGAGTATTTCTTCTTCTCCAGATAGCGGCCGATGGTCGTGTGCGCCAGCGAACCGCTGTCGCGGTCGACCACGCATTCCCTGTTGAAGCGCAGGATTTCACGCAGCATCCAAAGGAAGCCGGGTGAGAAAAAATTGCGTTTCTGGGCGAATATCGTTCGCAGCGTCGAGCCGCACCATTCGAGCCTGCCGCCGTCGAGGGACAGTGAAAATCCCATATCGCTCTCGTGCGTGCCGACGCCAAGATGCGCGAACAGAGCCGAAAGGTTCGGATAGGCGAGTTCGTTATAGACGATGAAGCCGGTGTCGACGGAGATCGGCGCGCCATCATAGTCGACATCCACCGTGGCGGTATGGCCGCCGGCGCGCGCCGATGCCTCGAACAGGGTGACGTCGGCCGAGGGATGAAGCGCCCAGGCTGCGGCGGCGCCCGAAATCCCCGATCCGATGACGGCTATTTTCTTCCTGCTGCCGTCTGCGCCGCGGTTGATAGGCACGATGTTCATCTGGTCCCCTTGCATCGACTTGTTTGCTTGAGAGGCGCTCTGGAACGCCAAGGCATGGTCAATGAAAGGTACGGGGCAGGCGACGCCGAGTTTCACCGCCGGGCTTTTCGGCATGCCGGCTGCCCTGGAAGCAATTGTCGGACTTTGAGGGGGCGTCGGCTGGCGATAAAACGCCTATGGCCGCCACGTCGCATGTGCGATAGCTTTAGCCATGCGTTACGTAATCATCATCGCCGCCATCGCATTCTTCCTGATCTGGGACGGCCTCTACAATCAGGGCCGGTATCTCGACATTTCGGTCAGGGAACTCTCCCATGTCGTGCGCTATGTCACCGGCAAGGCCTAGCTAGCTCCAAAAAAAGCGGCGGGCGATTCCTTCGGGATCCATGGTCGCGAGACGGCGTTGCGTACTGCCTCAGGCGCGTCGCAAGGACGCGTGGCGTCATGAACGGTTGACGCCAGGGGAGCGCCGTCACAAAAGACCGCGGCATTCAGATCGAGGAGGCGGAATTGATCCGGCATATCGTTTTCTTCAGCGCGCGGCGCAAGGAGGATGTGGAGGCGGTGCGCACCGGGCTGCAAGCGCTCGGCGACATTCCCCATTCCAGTCTTTTCGAGGTTACGTTCAACACCAAGGTTGACCCGCTGGGCGACGAGATCGATGTCGTCGTCTACGCGGAGTTCGCCGATGACGCCGCGCTGGCCGCCTACAAGGCACATCCGCTCTATGCGCAGACCACGAGCAAGGTCAAACCATTGCGCGAACTGCGCTATTCCGCCGACGTGGTGGCCGGGAGCTGATCCAGGGACTGCCGCGCCAGCAGGCGTCTCTTGCGCCGGCCCATGAAATAGCCCGGCAACACATGCAGGCCGCCAGGCAGATTGTCCGCCCGCCGCCAGGCCTTCAATTCGTCGAGCGCAACACCGAAATGGCCCTGCGCCACCGCTTTCAACGCGCCGCGCACCGTCAGGTAGCTGAGAATCGACCCGTAGCCAGCCGACCGATAGTCGGGGCAGCGGCTGACGAAGTCATCCAGCCCTTTGATGTAGCCGGCATGGGTGCGTGAGATCGAGTTCGCCGATCGGTATTTCAGGACATCGGTGGCCGTGCCGAAGGCTATCCGATGATGCAGCGCCAGGCGCAGCAGGAGTTCCCTATCCTGATGGCGGCGAAGGTCGGGATCGTAGCCGCCGACCGCCTCGAAAGCCGCGCGGCGGACGGTGACGGTCGAATTGGTCAGAGGAATGCAGTGGCAGAGCAGCAACTGCCGCAACGCTTCCCCATCGGGCGCGATCCGCGGCAGCCGATGGACACGCTCACCGCTGGGGGAAATATCGCTGAATCCATCTATGGTGCAGGCGATTTCGGGGTTCTCTTCGAAGAAGGTGATAAGCCTGTCGATACGCCCGGGTCGGAAGGCGTCGTCGGAATCGAGGAAGGCGATCAGCGGCGCGTGCGACAACGCCGCGCCCTCGTTGCGGGCCATGTTGGCGCCCGCCGGCATCGGCAGGCGGCGCCATTTCAGGCGTGGATCGTCGAACGAGGCCAGAAAGCTTTCGGTCCCGTCCGCCGATCCGTCATCTATCACCACCACTTCGATGTCTGTCCGGGACGCACAAAATATGGACGCCAGCGTGCGCGGCAAGCTTTCCCGGCGGTTTCTGGCCGGCACGACGACGGCGAGCCGAGGCGTGTCGAGAACGTTTGCCTGCTCTGGAAGCGTCTTTGTCAGAACTGTCACAGGCAAAGCTCGCTCGTCCCAGACAGCAGCATCGATCTTGGGCTGCCGGGGATGCAGCTGGTCAGGATAGTCTGGGTAGTGCCGACCTTGTCCATGCCTTTCGAGATCGTCCATGACTGATTTTGCAGTCCGCCAACCGGATCGAAGGCAACAGGCCACCTGCCGTGCCGGTAGAAATGCGGCGTGATCCGCAATATCCTGAGCATGCAGTTGCCCGTCATCCGTGGTTCCAGCCATGCAAGCAGGACGATAGCCGCTGTTCGACGTCGACTTGCGACGCCGCGACAATCGTCCAAGGTGGAACTCGGAACATCCCCCGTGCGTGGATATTCTTACTTCAAATCCACAGGCGGCAGAAGAGAACAGTCGTGACTATTTCTGATTGTCGCCATGCAGGGTCGGCAGGATTGACATCAAGCCTTGAACCGGCCGCCGGAATGATGCACATCGCGTCTGCATGACCCCAGCCGACACTCATACGCGCGGTCTCCTGCCGCTCGATCATCTGGTGCTTCCAACCTGGAGCCTTGATGTGGCGAGGGCTCGGCTCAACTCGCTTGGTTTCGTCGTCGCCCCGACCGGCATCCATCCGTTCGGAACCGAGAATTGCTGTGTTTTTCTCGCCGACGGGACCTATCTCGAGCCGCTGGCGATCGGCGATGAACAGCGAGCGAAAGTGGCTGTTGGCGAGGGCAATGTGTTCGTCGCGCGTGACCTGCTCTATCGCGAGAAACGCGGCGAAGATGGATTTTCAGCGGTGGTCCTGGGCACAGCCGATGCCGATCAAGACCATGCACGCTATATCGAAGCCGGCCTGTCGGCGGGAGACATGCTGAGCTTTTCGCGCGCCTTCACCGATGTGACAGGCAAAAGCGATGTCGCGTCGTTCAAGCTCGCCTTCGCGTCCGCCAAGATGGCCACGGATGCCTTTCTCTTTGCCTGCCAGCGGATCAACGCGCCTGATGTCGATCGCTCGGCCTTGCAGGCTCACCCCAACGGCGCCACGGGAATTCTCGAGGTGGTGGCAGTCAGCAAAGCGCCTGCCGAGCAGGATCGATTGATTTCGGTGGCGGCGTGCGGTCCAGCCTCGAAAGGGCAGGGTGGTGCGTTCGACTTGCCGAATGCGAGGCTGAGTGTACTGGACCCCGCAGCTTTCGCCTCGCGCTTTGGCATACCGGCCGGTGCGCCGACAGACCTTCGCTTCGCCGCCGTGGTGTTTTCGGTCCGCAGTTTCGATGCCGTGTCGCGATTGCTTGCAGCGGGTTCCATCGAGCACGATATAGCGGGCAATGACATTGTCGTGCCGCCGGCATCCGGGCAGGGCGCGGCGTTAATTTTCCGGGAGATCCCATGAGCAAGCCCCTGGCGCCCAATTCGTCCGTAACCGTCGGCAACGTCGTCTTCGACAACAAGGCGGCGCTGGCACTGATTGCCGGCCCTTGCCAGTTCGAATCGCGCCAACATGCCTTCGACATGGCCGGTGCACTCAGGGAATTGACGGGCAAGCTTGGCATCGGCCTCGTCTACAAGACCAGCTACGACAAGGCCAACCGTACCTCGCTGTCGGCGACGCGCGGCGCCGGCATGGACGCCGCTCTTCCGGTTTTCGATGAACTGCGTAAGGAGTTTTCGCTTCCCGTGCTGACCGATGTCCACACCGAGGAGCAATGCGCCATCGTCGCGCCGCATGTCGATGTGCTGCAGATCCCGGCCTTCCTGTCGCGCCAGACCGACATGCTGGTCGCCGCCGCGAAAACGGGCAAGGTGATCAACGTCAAGAAGGGGCAGTTCCTTGCGCCCTGGGACATGAAGAACGTGGTCGCCAAGATCACGGGGTCGGGCAACGCCAATGTCCTGACCACCGAGCGCGGCGCGTCCTTCGGCTACAACACGCTGGTATCTGACATGCGCGCTTTGCCTGTCATGGCCGAGATTGGCGCGCCGGTGATCTTCGACGCCACGCATTCGGTTCAGCAGCCCGGCGGGCAGGGTGGCTCCTCGGGCGGCGAGCGCCGCTTCGTTGAGACGCTGGCCCGCGCGGCCGTTGCCGTCGGCGTCGCGGGCGTCTTCATCGAGACCCATCAGGATCCGGACAATTCGACCTCTTCCGACGGGCCCAACATGGTGCCGCTGAAGGACATGCCGGCGCTGTTGGAAAAGCTCATGGCTTTCGACCGGGTGGCAAAAGGCCGCTAAACGGCGGCATTCAGCCGGTGCTTGTGGTCGGCTGGTGGCGGTTGTACGCTTGCCCGGCAAATGAGCGTTTTGGCAGGAGGAAGCCATGTCCGTTGCCCGCGTCACCGAAATCACCTCATCGTCTAAGAAGAGTTTTCAGGACGCCATCGAGAAGGGCATTGCCCGCGCGTCGAAGACCCTGAAGAACGTCGAAGGCGCCTGGATCCAGGATCAGAAGATCGTTGTCGAGGACGGCAAGATTTCCGCCTATCGGGTCAACATGAAGGTGACTTTCATCCTGGCGGAGTGAGCTCACGGCCGCTGAAAAAGTCGGGAACTTTCGCCCCCGCGCCTCATTGTCAAAGCAGAGTTCAACGACAACGAGGAGCGCATCATGACCACTCAGACAGGCCACACCGAAGCCATCGCTGCTTCGCGCGTGATCGGCACATCGGTCTACAACACCGAGGGCAAGAGCATTGGCGCCATCGAGGACATCATGCTCGACAAGACGTCGAACGGCATCATGTTCGCGGTGATCGGCTTTGGCGGCTTCCTTGGCATCGGCGAGAAATATCACGCCATCCCTTGGGCGAGCCTGGACTATGACGAGAACAAGGGCGGCTATGTCGTCCCCTTCTCGAAGGAGCAGTTGAAGGCGGCTCCGGCTTATTCGATCAACGAACTAGCCGGCGCGGACGGCGAAAGCGCGCGCGATGCGTCTTACGAATATTACAAGGTCACGCCTTACTGGCACTGACGCCGTAGTGAAAAGGGCCCCGTTTCGGGGCCTTTTTCAACCAAAGAGATGTTCACTCACTGATGTGAAAGGCAGGCAAAGGCGCGCTGGCTTTCGTTGGTGACTGTTTGGCGTCGCATGACGTCAGGAACGCGGCCGCGATCAGGAACAGACTGACGATACCGCTCAACTCGGACATGGCGAAACTCCTCCTGTTTCGCCCCTCGCGCCTGCAGCCATAACCCGAAATGGCTGGCTGGCAGCATGACTAATGATGACAGAGATTTGCGCTTCGTGACTCGGCGTGATGCCAATAATTGGCGCCGGCCCGATTGCCTTTTGCGTCGCTTTGGCTAAGACGGGCGCGACCTTCCTTCTGATCAATCGGGGACACCGCAATGACCGCCATCATCGATATTGTCGGGCGTGAAATCCTGGACAGCCGTGGAAATCCGACCGTTGAGGTCGACGTCATACTCGAAGACGGCTCGATGGGCCGCGCCGCGGTGCCATCAGGCGCTTCGACCGGCGCGCACGAAGCCGTCGAACTGCGCGACGGCGGCGCCCGGTATCTCGGCAAGGGCGTGCTCAAGGCCGTGGAGGCCGTGAATGGCGAGCTGTTCGAGGCGATCGGCGGCATGGAAGCCGAAAACCAGATCCATATCGACCAGACCATGATCGAGCTCGATGGCACGCCCAACAAGAGCCGCCTCGGCGCCAACGCCATCCTCGGCGTGTCGCTTGCGGTCGCCAAGGCCGCTGCCGATGCCGCCGGCCTGCCGCTCTACCGCTATGTCGGCGGCACCAAGGCGCACATCCTGCCGGTGCCGATGATGAACATCATCAATGGCGGCGCGCATGCCGATAACCCTATCGATTTCCAGGAATTCATGATCCTGCCGGTCGGCGCACCGACGCTGCGCGAAGGCGTGCGCTGGGGCTCGGAAATCTTCCACACGCTGCGCAAGAAGCTGAAGGATGCCGGCCACAACACCAATGTCGGCGACGAGGGTGGTTTCGCGCCGAACCTCAAGAGCGCGCCGGTGGCGCTCGATTTCATCATGGAATCGATCGAGAAGGCCGGCTTCAAGCCGGGCGAGGAGATCGCGCTCGGCCTCGATTGCGCCGCGACCGAGTTCTTCAAGGACGGCAACTACGTCTATGAAGGCGAGAAGAAGACGCGCGATCCCAAGGCGCAGGCCAAATATCTGGCCAAGCTCGCCGCCGACTATCCGATCATCTCGATCGAGGACGGCCTTGCCGAGGATGACTGGGAAGGCTGGAAGTATCTCACCGACCTGATCGGCAAGAAGACCCAGCTCGTCGGCGACGACCTTTTCGTCACCAACACGGCGCGCCTGCGCGACGGCATTCGCATGGGCGTCGCCAATTCGATCCTGGTCAAGGTCAACCAGATCGGCTCGCTAACCGAGACGCTCGACGCCGTCGAGACGGCGCACAAGGCGGCCTACACCGCCGTCATGTCGCACCGCTCGGGCGAAACCGAGGATTCCACCATCGCCGACCTCGCGGTCGCCACCAATTGCGGGCAGATCAAGACCGGCTCGCTGTCGCGCTCCGACCGCATGGCCAAGTACAACCAGCTGATCCGCATCGAGGAAGAGCTTGGCAAGCAGGCGCGCTATGCCGGCAAGTCGGTGATCAAGGGCTGAGTCTCAGCTACATTATTGGTCGAGGGGAAGGGCGGGGCATCCCGCCCTTTTTCATTTGCGGAAAGCCAAGCCGATCCCGCGTAACCGTCCGTTAAGCACAATCGGGCGAAAAAGGCTGACGGTCGTTCGAGTTCGCGGCCATGGGGAATCAGTCATGTGGACGCGTCATCACAAGCAGAGAAACACGGGCCGGCTGATCATTCCCTCGCTCTGCGTGGTGTTCCTGGCCTATTTCGGCTTTCATGCCTATCACGGCGAATTCGGCATCAATTCGAAATACAAGTTGGAGGCCGAGAAGGTCGCGCTGCAGGGGCAGCTCGATGCCATCAAGGCGCGCAGGATGGATTTGGAGCGGCGCGTCAAGCTGATGCATGACGGTACGCTTGAGAAGGATATGCTCGACGAGCAGGCGCGCAGGGCGCTCAATCTGTCCCAGGCTGACGAGATCACCATCATGCTGCCGGCCTCGGCGAATTAATCTTATTTCGGTTAATCGCCAATATTTTCAATGATTTTAATCGCTTAGGCGCATGCCAGCTATGCATTTTCGACATGGCGGAGTGCGTTTTTACGTGTTAGCCTCCCATAAATCGCAGGGGAGGGTGACCTCCCCGGAGTGGATTGTTCCGCTCCAATGTCCGCAAAGAGACGCCAACAGGGAGTGATGCATGGCCACCGCAGCCAGAAAAGCGCCTGCCAAATCCAAATCCGAAGGCAAATCCGGTCTTTCGGCGCCGAAGCCGGCCGACTTCACAAAAGACGAGGAGCTGTCCGCCTACCGGCACATGCTGCTTATCCGACGCTTCGAGGAAAAGGCCGGCCAGCTCTATGGCATGGGCTTCATCGGCGGCTTCTGCCATCTCTATATCGGCCAGGAAGCGGTCGTCACCGGCATGAAGATGGCGCTGATCGAAGGCGATCAGATGATCACCGCCTACCGCGATCACGGTCATATGCTGGCGATGGACCTGTCGCCGCGCGGCGTCATGGCGGAACTCACCGGACGCCGCGGCGGCCTGTCCAAGGGCAAGGGCGGCTCCATGCACATGTTCTCCAAGGAGAAGCATTTCTATGGCGGCCACGGCATCGTCGGTGCGCAGGTGTCGCTCGGCACCGGCCTGGCCTTTGCCAACCGCTATCGCGAGAACAAGAACGTCTCGCTGACCTATTTCGGCGACGGCGCCGCCAACCAGGGCCAGGTCTACGAGAGCTTCAACATGGCCTCGCTGTGGAAGCTGCCGGTGATCTACATCATCGAGAACAACCGCTACGCGATGGGCACTTCTGTGTCGCGCTCGTCGGCCGAGACAGACTTTTCGCACCGCGGCGCCTCGTTCAAGATCCCGGGCATACAGGTCGACGGCATGGATGTGCGCGCCGTCAAGGCGGCCGCCGATCTCGCCACCGAATGGTGCCGTTCCGGTAACGGACCTCTCATCCTCGAAATGCAGACCTACCGCTATCGCGGCCATTCCATGTCCGACCCGGCGAAATACCGCTCGAAGGAGGAAGTGCAGAAGATGCGCTCCGAGCATGACCCGATCGAGCAGGTCAAGGCGCGGTTGATCGAGAAGAAGTGGGCTACCGAGGACGAGCTGAAGACCATCGACAAGGAAGTTCGCGACATCGTCGCCGATGCCGCCGAATTCGCCCAGAACGATGCGGAGCCGGATGCGTCCGAGCTCTGGACCGATATCGTATTGTAAGGGAGGGCCAGGACATGCCGATCGAAATTCTCATGCCCGCTCTCTCGCCGACGATGGAAGAGGGCAATCTTTCCAAATGGTTGAAGAACGAAGGCGACAAGGTCGTCGCCGGTGACGTCATCGCCGAGATCGAGACCGACAAGGCGACGATGGAGGTGGAAGCCGTCGACGAAGGCACGCTGGGCAAGATCCTGATCGCCGCCGGCACCGAAGGCGTCAAGGTTAACACGCCGATCGCGGTTCTGCTGCAGGATGGCGAAAGCGCCGCCGATGCCGGCAAGTCCGCCGCTCCCGCCAAGGCTGAACCATCGGCCGCCAAGGCCGAGGCGCCGGCCGAAGAGAAGGCGGAGCCCGCCAAACCGGCGGCAGCACCGGTAGCGGCCGCGCCAAAAGCGGAAATCGCAGCCGATCCGGACATTCCTGCCGGCACGGAGATGGTCTCGACCACTGTGCGCGAGGCATTGCGTGACGCCATGGCCGAGGAGATGCGCCGTGACGGCGATGTCTTCGTCATGGGCGAGGAGGTTGCCGAGTACCAGGGCGCCTACAAGATCACGCAAGGGTTGCTGCAGGAATTCGGCCCGCGCCGCGTCGTCGACACGCCGATCACCGAGCACGGCTTTGCCGGCGTCGGCGTTGGAGCGGCGATGGCCGGACTGAAGCCGATCGTGGAGTTCATGACCTTCAACTTCGCCATGCAGGCGATCGACCAGATCATCAACTCGGCCGCGAAGACGCTTTATATGTCGGGCGGCCAGATGGGCGCGCCGATCGTCTTCCGTGGCCCGAACGGCGCGGCAGCCCGCGTCGCGGCCCAGCACTCGCAGTGCTATGCCGCCTGGTACAGCCATATTCCCGGCCTCAAGGTGGTGATGCCTTACACCGCCGCCGATGCCAAGGGTCTGCTCAAGGCAGCGATCCGCGACCCGAACCCGGTCATCTTCCTCGAGAACGAAATCCTCTACGGCCAGTCCTTCGACGTGCCGAAGCTCGACGATTTCGTGCTGCCGATCGGCAAGGCGCGCATTCACAAAGCCGGCAAGGACGTCACCATCGTCTCGTTCGGCATTGGCATGACTTATGCGGTCAAGGCTGAAGCCGAGTTGCGTGGCATGGGCATCGATGCCGAGGTTATCGATCTCAGGACCATCCGCCCGCTCGATCTCGACACGGTTATCGCTTCGGTCAAGAAGACCAACCGGCTTGTCGTGGTCGAGGAGGGCTTTCCGCAGAACTCGGTCGGCGACCATATCGCCAATCAGGTCTCGCAGCGCGCCTTCGACTTCCTCGACGCGCCGGTCATCACCATAGCCGGCAAGGACGTGCCGATGCCTTATGCGGCCAATCTCGAAAAATTGGCGTTGCCGAATGTCGGCGAGGTCATCGAGGCGGTCAAAGCCGTCGCGTATCGCTGAACGGGTCGGGAGGAACACATGCCAATCAACATCACCATGCCCGCCCTGTCGCCTACGATGGAGGAAGGCAATCTTTCCAAGTGGCTGGTCAAGGAGGGCGATCATGTTTCGCCCGGCGACGTGATCGCCGAGATCGAGACCGACAAGGCGACGATGGAAGTCGAGGCCGTCGATGAGGGTACGGTGGCGAAGCTTGTCGTGCCCGCCGGCACGGAAGGCGTCAAGGTCAATGCGCTGATCGCCGTGCTCGCCGCCGAGGGCGAAGATGCGGGCGCTGCTGCCAAAGGCAGCGGCACCGCCGCGCCGGCGAAGGCAGAAGCGCCTGCTGCAAAGTCTGAAGCTCCCAAGGCCGATGCACCAAAATCCGAGGCGCCTAAGGCCGAAGCTCCCGCGCCGAAGGCGGCGGCTCCGGCCGCCAATGGCCATGCCGACGGCGAGCGCGTCTTCGCATCGCCGCTTGCGCGACGCATTGCCAAGGAAGCGGGCGTCGACGTTTCGGCCGTGACAGGAACCGGCCCGCATGGCCGTGTGGTCAAGGCCGATGTCGATGCCGCGATCGCTGGTGGTGGCGCGAAGGCCGCTCCGGCCGCCAAGGCGCCAGCTGCCGCGCCGGCGGCCGCCGCTCCCGCTCCTGCCAAGGCGATGTCGGACGACCAGGT
>NZ_JAFKIC010000347.1 GCF_017306585.1 Mesorhizobium sp.
GCGACGCGCTCGGCGGCACGGTGGAAGACGTTTGCGAAGGACCACAGCAGGTCATCGAGATCGGGTTCGAGCCTGGTGTCGCCAAGCATGCCGGCGAAGGTCTCGACGATCCCGGCAAGCCCGGCCCGGATCACCTCGTCGTCGGGAAGTGGCCGAGCATCAGGTTCGTCCTGATGCGGACGATGGCCGTACATCTGCAATTCGAGGATGACGCGATCGGTCGGCGAGGAGGCGTGGTAGGGCTCAAAGGCATTGTCGAAAGGAAGCTCGTAGGTCATGGCGTGTCTCCGTCGGTTTTGGCCGCGCCCTTCGCGGCCTGACAGCGCTCCCCGGCCGCGCCCCGGGCGCGGCCGCACCGAAGGCCGGAGCGCGAGCGGAGGACGGCGCAGCCGTTGCGGCCGTGAACGGGGGGTGGCAGGGGTCGCCTCTCGGGCAGGCCGCGGGCGCGGCCTCTCCGTTGGATCGCCGTCATGCCTAAAAGTCTTCCGGTGTCGCCACCCCCGCCCGCCTGCCGGCAGATGTCTGCCGGGGCCGCTCATCCGGACGGCAGGAGGCAACGGGCATCCTCCGGGACGAGTTGACCGCTGAGCCATGCCGCGAGATGGGCGGGCCCGAGATGACGCAGATCGTCGTTGAAATCGCCGAGCTGCGGCCGCAACACCAGGGCGAGGATCCCGGCTTTGCCGGCTCGCTGGCTGAGACGCTCGATGCCGTGCCGGCCGGCGGCATCGGCATCGGCCGCGATATAGAGGCGACGGCAGCCAGGCGGGAAGATAAGGTCGGCGAGGTGATTGGCCGAAGTGGCGGCGGCCACCGGCAGCGCCGGCATCACCGACCGCAGCGAGGCCATCGTCTCAAAACCTTCGCCGGCGGCTATGACCGAGACCGACGTGTCGGGCTCCAGGCCGAGCCAGATGCCGTTGCCCAGGAGATGACCAAGCGATCGTCGCGGATCGGCAATCTGCGCCTTGCCGTTGCCGTCCGGAGCGAGCCATGTTCTTTGCAGGCCGGTGATGCGTCCGTCAAGGCCGGTGACGGCGGCGATCAAGGCGGGAAGGGTCTGCGTCTCGCCGGTGACTAGATCGCGGTAGTAGCAGCCGGGGTGGAAGCGCAGGGCGCGCTCACCCGCGGTCAAGATGATACCGCGGCCGGCAAGATAGCGTTCGGCCAGCGTTCCGGCGATCGGCTGCGACATGCCGAACAGGCGACGCGCCGCTTCGGGCGAGCCGCGTGCTGCGGCAGGCTGGCGCTGTGCGCCATGGCTTTGCGCCTGCGGCCGTGGCATGGCGAGGAAGCGCCGCGCTTCATCGGCGACATCACGGAACTCGATGAGGCCACAGCTCTCTCGAATGACATCGAGCAGATCGCCAAATTCGGTGGTCGCCTCGTCCACCCATTTACCAGCGGCGCCTTTGGCATTGGCTTTCAGCCGCACATGCATGGAGCGGCCATGCGTGTTGCGGACATCACCGACGATCCAGTGGTTGCCAGAGCGATGGCCGTTGGAGAGATATTCGCGGCACACCGCCTCGGCGTGGTCGCCAAGACGGCGCGCCAGCTCGGACGCCGAGCCGGTCATGATCGCCTCCGTTCACGCTGCGGCCATACGGTCGGTGACCCCGACCAGCGTGTGGCGATCGAGAAGTGAGGCGAGAATGGCGCAACCTTGCCCGCCCGTTGGGATGAACAGTCGCAGCTTCCAGGAGATGATCTCGGAGATCAGGCCGAGGGCCTTGAGGCGCGGAATCATGGCGTCGCTGAAACCGATCAGTTCGACGCGATAGTCATTCATGACGCGGCTGCGTCGCAGGACCAAGCCTTCGGCAAGCTGCAACCCGATCCGTCCATCCACCAGGCCGGTCCATGCCTCGTCCGGCGCGAGGGTCGGCACATGGTCGACGCCGAGATTGCGCAACATGGTCGCGACAAGGGTCGGCGCGATGTGGCGACCGATGATGCGTTCGCCGGCATCGGTCTGGATGCGGTAGACTTGGCAGTCATGGTCCGGCAGCCGCCGCCAGATCGGCAACAGGAGGCCGGTGACGATGTGGAAGGTGCTGGTGGTGAACTCCGGGACCGCGGCCACTTCCGATTGCCAGAGTTCACAGAACAGTTTTCGGTCGGCCGGCTGCCAATGGGTTTCGGCAAGGGCGTCGAGACCGAAACGCAGTTCGTCGGTCGGCCGCAAGAGGCGCACGCGGTGCTCGATCGCGCCGTCGTCGAGCATCAGGCTTGCTGTCGGCAACTGGATTGCCGCGCGGTTCGACCGCGTGTTGACCAGCAGGACCGATTGCGGTTCGGCGCGGGCGATGGCCAGCGCATCGACCAGACCGAGCGGCCGGATGCGATCCTTGCGGGCAACGGTGAGCACATGCGACTGCGCGCCCGAGACCGGATGGGTGTAAACGGTGCGGCGATCGGTGACGACAATGCTTTCCGCCGTGATCGTCTCCAGGCCCTTGTCGTAGTTTCCGGCGGCGATGGCGCCTTCGATCTTCGCCGTCATCAGCTGCTCGAAGACCTCGAACAGCAGATTCTGGGTTTCGATGCGCAGCGCCAGCAGCCGATTGAGCCAAGTCGTGATCGGTGGCAGTTCGTCACGCAGCCCGCCCTCGTCAGTCGTTAGCGACAGGCCGGTCACCGTCTCGAAGGTCGTGAGCGAGCAGCCTTCGATCCTGCCTTGATGCAGCAGCATGTAGAATTGGCGAAGTGCGGCCCGCGCGTAGGGGCTTTCGAGATTGTCCTCGGCACGGAACAACCCAGCCCCGCCGGTCTGGCGCTGGCCGCGCGTGATCGCGCCGAGCGTGTCGAGCCGTCTGGCGATCGTCGACAGGAAGCGCTTGCCAGCTTTCACGTTCGCGGCCATGGGCCGGAACAGCGGCGCCCGCGCCTGATTGGTGCGATGGGTTCGTCCGAGACCCTGGATGGCATTGTCGGCGCGCCAGCCGGCTTCAAGCAGATAGTGCTTGCGCAGCCGCTGGTTCCTGACCCCAAGATCGGCGTGATAAGACCTGCCGGTGCCGCCGGCGTCACTGAAAATCAGGACACCCTTGTCGTCATCCATGAAGGCCAGGGTTTCGGCGAGATTCGCCGAACCTGGACGGCTCTCGACGGCAAGCCGGTCGATGCCGTCGCGGCCGGTCTTCTTCACGATGCGGCGCGACCGGCCGGTCACCTCGGCGACAGTGTCGGTGCCAAAGTGGTGGATGATCTGGTCGAGCGCGCTGCCGACCGGCGGCAGCGATGCGAGT
>NZ_JAFKIC010000348.1 GCF_017306585.1 Mesorhizobium sp.
CGGGTGGCATTCGCGGCATTCACCCAAACGCCGCCATCTTATCGCACGGCCGCCTTCGGCGTGGTCGAAGCGGGGTCGGGCGGACCCAACTTGACCGGGCTGCGGGCACTCGGGGCACCGATGATCTTCGCCGTGGCCGGCGAGCGCGTCGAGTTGTGGCAAGTCCACGCGAGCAAGCCCGCGAGCCGCATGGCCGTCGTCGCGATTGATGCTCTGGGTGACTTGTTCGCACGCCACGCCGAGCATTGGAGCCCGCGCGCTATTCATCGTGCAAAGGCAATCGATGCTGAGCCGCTGGCTAGCCGCCAGTTCGATTTCGTAGACATCGGCCTGATGATCGCAATCGAGGGCGAGGTGCATGTCAAGCTCGATACCTTGCTACGCGAGACGCTCACAAATGTGATCGATGTCCGGGGGCGCCCGACCATGGATGCGCGCTTGTTGTTCCAGGCGACCTTCCGGTTCCTTGCCGCGAAGATCCTGACCGATCGCGGTCACGAGTCGGCAGCCAGTTGGGCGGATGGTAATGTCGACAACGTGTTGCGCGGGATCGACCTCTATTATGGCTTGGGAACCATCGTACCCTCGCCGCGCGATCGCGCGCTGTTGGAAACCGTATGGGAAGGTATCCGCGCCGGCATCAATTTCCAGAATATCTCTGCCGACGATCTCGCGTTTGTTTATGAGAATACCTTCGTGACGTCGGAAGCACGTGCGGAGTACAGCACGCACAGCACACCGCGGCAAATGGCCGAGCATATTGTCCGGCGTCTCGAACTTTGGCGGAACCTGGAAAGTGTCCGCGTATACGAGCCATTTGCGGGTGCAGGCGTGCTTCTCGTGGCAGCGCTCAGGCAACTGCGCGCCGCGTTGCCACTTGAGTGGAACGATGAAGAGCGGCATCACTTCCTGACCGCACGTCTCGCTGGCGACGAAATCGACGAATTCGCCTGTGAAGTGGCTAAGCTATCACTCATCCTTGCCGACTATCCCAATCACAATGGCTGGGACATCCAGCAGGCCAATCTGTTTGTAGGAGATCGGCTGCGGAAGCGAATCACCGCCGACACATTTGTCATTTGCAATCCACCGTTCGCGGATTTTGGTCCCGAAGACCGCGGCAGCGCAATTGCGCAGCACGATGTTTTCAAGCCGCTTGCGGTGCTGGAAGAGGTGATAGCGGCGCAGCCGGCCGGTATAGGTTTCGTCCTGCCCGCAACTTTCATAGTAGAGAAGCGCTATCGCAAGGTGCGAGCCTTGATCGAGAAGCACTTCACTTCGGTCGAAATTGTTGAGATTCCAGACGATGTGTTTTCCGCATCGCGTAACTCAGCCTCGCTGTTGATCGCCCGCGACCCGAGAACGATCGCAGATGACCGTCGGATCACCCTGCGCTCCAGTGAAGTCACATTGCGCGATCGCTTGCACTTCCTCAAAGCCGGCGTCATCACCCGTAGCCGGTCGCTAACCCGGTGGGTGCCACCCGAACCAAGTGGCGATCTATGGGTGCCAGCTCTCCATGAGGTATGGGGCTATCTTTCGGATCGGCCCAAACTTGGCGACCGTCTGGAACTGCATCGCGGTATTGAATGGTCGGGTTCGCAGTCGAGTGCCTGGAGCCGCGAACCAAAGCCTGGCTTTGAGCGCGGTCTGCATAATATCAATGGACACCGGCAGTTCCAGTCCCAAGATCCCGTGTGGCTCGATTGCCGACCGAACTCGGCGCGAGGTGGCGCGTACAAGCTGCAATGGGAACAGACGAAGCTTATTTTGAATGCCATTCGTCTGAGCCGCTATCCTTGGAGGTTGGCGGCGAGCCTCGACACTAAGGGGTTGGTCTGCTCGCAGCAATTTATTGGGGCATGGGCGAAGGAAGGAGTGAGCTACGAAAATCTGCTCGCGTTGATGGCCGTGCTCAATGGGCCTGTCGCAAACGCCTTCGCGACCGTCTTTACTTCGGACCGGGGCTTTCGGCTCACGACGCTGCGCGACATTCCGCTCCCTAATCATCTGTCGCCCGAGATCGCCGAGATGGTCGCGGCCTACACCGAGCGGCTGCCGCATGCTGCACTTTCCTTCGATAATGATGCTGCACTTCAGCGCCTACTGGCCCGGATCGACAGTGCGGTCCTTGCGAGCTACGCGCTTCCGGTCCGGCTCGAGCGCGAACTGCTGCGCTTTTTTGAGGGCGCGCGGCGGCCGGTCGCGCATGCATGGGAAGGTTGGCCTGGGCTGGACGCAGCCCCCGGCCTTTCGCTTGCCGAGACCCTCGCCGGCAACCGAGAACAATTCAGCGGCAATTGGGTCAAGAGCGTTTTCGAACCTTTGCCCCAGAGCGAAGCCGACGCGCTGCGCGCATATATCGGCTGATCAATGACCGGATATCTGCTCGACACCTCGGTTCTGATCGCCCTCGTTGATCCTGCCCATGTGCTGCACGCGACCGTCGCTGCAGCGATCGACGCCATGAGTGGCGATGATCTCCAATATGTCTCGGCCGTGAGCGTGGGAGAAATCCGTACGGGGGTAGCAAGCGTGCAAAACATCCATGGCCGCACGCCAACACATGCCAGTCAGGTGCTCGCAGCAGCACAGGCTCGCACGTTGCTACCGATAAACACCCAGGTTGCAGTCACATATGGCGATCTCAAGGCCGCAATGGTAAGCACATTCATGCCGAAGGCGAGCAGAAACAAGCCCCCCGCTCATCTCCAAGATTGGATCGACCACGCTACCGGCAAGCGGCTTGGCATCAACGAGAACGATCTTTGGATTTGCGCTCAGGGGTTCGAGCGCGATCTGCACGTCCTCACTTGTGACGGCGACTTTTCGCGGGTGCAAGCTGCCGAGCCACGCCTCGCGCTCAGCGTGTTGCGGGTTATCTGAACACCCGTCCGATGATCAAGCGCGGCGCTGAAGTGAGTGTCAGTGTGCTCTGTTGATCCGCGTATGCAATCGGAAAGAATCGCGAGGGCTCATGGGACGCGTGTCGGTAGAATATCTAGGCACGACCTCTTTCGGGATCAGCTGTGCCAGCGTTGTATGGCCGATGTGAGGGCGAAAGCTGCCGTCGTTTCGGTATCGTCTAGCCAGTCTATGCGTAAGCGCCTCGCCGATCGCCTACGGATTTGGGCTTGACGTTTTCCGGAATCGCCAGGGCATGAGTTCCTCGATCTGGCTCTGCGGATGGCCGTTGATGATGGCGTCGAGGGTTTCTGCGAGGTAGGCAACGGGATTGACGTCGTTGA
>NZ_JAFKIC010000349.1 GCF_017306585.1 Mesorhizobium sp.
GGGGTCGGAACAAGAACTGCTGAAAATCGTACGCTAAGGTCGAACCGATCATGAATATCATGCGACACGCTTTAGCCCTACCGGAAGGCGCAGTGTCCTAAAGCCTTCCGCCAGATGCTGCTCGCTGTCCCAAGTGTAGATGCCGGTCAGGTTGATGTGCTCCCAGCTGAGTGGGGAGATGTGCTTCAGCAGCATCTCGGGGATGTTTTTGCCCGCCATTTTCAAGTGTGTGACAGCCCGATCAAGATAGACCGTATTCCAGTGTACGATCGCACTGACGACGAGGTTGAGGCCGGAGGCGCGGAACGCTTGGCTTTCGAACGATCGGTCACGGATTTCACCACGCTCATGGAAAAACACCGCGCGCTTGAGCTTGTGCGCTGCCTCACCTTTGTTGAGTCCGGCTTGGCAGCGCCGGCGCAATGTCGGGCTCGAGTACCATTCGATCATGAAGAGAGACCGCTCAATACGCCCCAGTTCCCGCAGCGCCCTGGCGAGCTGACCTTCTTTTGGCGATGCCGAAAGCTTCTTCAGGATGGTCGACGGCACGACGGATCGCGTCGTGATCGACGCCGCGAGATGAAGAAGATCGTCCCAGTGGTCGAGAATGAGCGTGGTGTTGATCGGTGCTCCGATGTGGTTCGACAGCGCCGGGTATGCATCGCCTTTCTCGAACGTGTGGAACTTCCGATCCTTGAGGTTGCGTAACCGAGGTGCGAAGCGTTTGCCGATCAAGGCGAACAATCCGAAGACGTGATCGCTGGCGCCGCCGGTGTCCGTGAAGTGCTCCTGAATGTCGAGGATCGTGTCCTGATCGAACAGCCCGTCGAGCACATAGGCAGCTTCGCTCTCAGTCGGACTGATCGGCAGGATGCTGAAGTAGCCGTACTGATCGGACAGATGACTGTAGAATTTCGAACCGGGCTCACTGCCGTAATGTAGATTGATATCTCCGCGCTTTGCGGCTCGGTCGCTTGCTCGGAAGAATTGGCCATCAGATGATGACGTCGTGCCGTTGCCCCAAAGGCGAGAATGCGGATGGCGAGTGTGTGCGTCCGTCACGCAGGCCTGGGCTGCGCGGTAGGTCTCTGACCGGGCGTGGAAGGTACGCATCCAGCTGATCTGGTGAGCGCTGATGCCTTTGGACGCGCTGGCCATCCGTTTCGGACCGAGGTTGGTCGCATCGGCGAGTACGCCAGCCAGCATTGCCGAGACATTCCTCGGAGTGTCGCCCGTGCGAACATGCGTGAAGCAATCGGCAAAGCCGGTCCATTCGTGCACTTCCCTCAGGAGGTCCGGCACCTCTATCAACGGATAGAGTTCACTGATCTCGGCGTTAAGATCCTCAGCTTCCACGGGCACCTCACCAGCGGTTGGCGTAACGATCAATGTGCCGGCTTCCAGACGAACACCTTCGAGCTTTCCGGATCGTGCTCTATGCGCCAGCCGCTTCAGGTTGAAGTCGAGCATCTGTCGCGCTTCCGCGAGCCAGGCCGCACCGTCACCCTGAACGCCAAGTCCGAGCCTATCCTGCTCCTTCATTGTGGTGAACGTTGACCGCGGCATCAGATGCTCGTCGATTGGTCGGAAGGATCGACTTCCGTCGACCCATATGTCCGCCGACCGAAGTCGATCTCGTAAAGCCGCGAGCGTTGCGATTTCATAGAGATGACGATCCGGCTTCTCCTTTCCAAGAATGAGCTTGCGATCGGCTTGGCTGAGGTGAGTTATGGGGACACGTTCCGGCAGCGCTCGGCGCTTCTCGGCATAGAGCCGTCTCAGCAACCCAGTCGCCGCAAGAAGCGGATCGTGGCGGCGCGCTGAGCGGAACGTGAACGCCTGTAGGAACGCACCCGCATATTTGTTGACGGTCGCATATTGCTCGGCCGCTAAGGTCAACGGCGAGGCCTCGTTGTTCTCGACCATCGACTCAAGCTCAGGCTTCATCCGCAGCAACCGGTGCCATCCTACTTCCTGATCGAGAACCTCCAATGCGTTCCGGCCATAGTCGTTCGCAGATTGCAGGGCGGTGATCGTGCAGAGGAACATGCGCAGCGCCTTGGCCGTATCCGGTCTGCAGTCTATCTGTCGCTGCTTCTTGCGGTTGTTGGCTTGCGAGAACAGCCGCCCCATCAGCTTGATAAACATCGTCACCGCATCGTCGGTGAGCTTCTGGCCGAGTTTGATGACCTGTGCCACGATCAGCGCGTGCCGGCGACTGGCATTGAAGTCATTGGCAAGCCATGCCGGCGTGGCTTTGCCCTCACGGATCATCTGCTCCCACCGTCCCGATGATATGCGAGCCTGCAATTTCGGATCGATCTCCAGCGTCCGCAGGAATGCAATCCGTTCAGTCAGTCCGACCAGGTTGGATGCACCCGGCGCTTCTGGCGCCGATCGCAGCCAATGAAAGCGCGTCTGGCCGATGGCCGGGTCAACCTCCAACAGTTTATCCAATGATTGAAGCGTATCGACCGAAATTTCTTCGATGAGCACTCTCTCTGCCCGCCGACGAGCAATCGATCGGCCCGCGAGCCCTATTCGCTCGATTGTCTCGGTCACCGGAAGTAGGGAACCGCGTTCCCGAAAAGACGCGGCGATGGCTTTCGCAATCCCGACGCTGTCGTCGGACATCGTTGCCGCCTGAATCGCAGCCAGTAGCGCCGCTCGACGGTCCTCCCCCGTTGCGCTCTTCGTATCGAGGTACATCATCAAGCGCGCGGCGTGGTCGCGACGGGTTTCTTCACGGCGCGCATAGAGCGCGAACGATCCGAGGTCGGCGCCGACCTGTTCGGCAACATACTTCAGCATTGCGCGAGGCGGAGTCTCTCCGGCGGCGAGCACTCTGCCTGGGTGGCGCATCAGGCAAAGCTGAACAGCAAAGCCGAGCTGATTGTGTTCTCGCCTGCGAAGGCCAATCTCAAGCCTGTCAGCCGATGACAGCGAATAGTGTCGGATGAGGCTGTCCTCATCGGTCGGCACACTGAAAAGTTTTTGCCGATCTTGATCTTTGAGAAGCTTCCGTCTGCGCATCGCCCGACTCCATCACAATACTCGATGGAACGATGTCAAACTGGGGGGCACATACGTCAGCCCTGGCTACGCTATCCACAGAGATCAAGTGCAATGCGGCCGATATCGCACTCGGGTTCTTGCTCCGTTCGCCCTTAGCGTACGATTTTGAGCAGTTCTTGTTCCGACCCC
>NZ_JAFKIC010000350.1 GCF_017306585.1 Mesorhizobium sp.
GACAATGAAATATAGCCTATTGCATAATGTTGAGCCGTGGCATAGGCTGCAGGCATCCTCCCGAAGTCCAGAAAGCCTTTCCATGTCAGAAGCAGAAGCCACATCCTCCCGATCCGCATGGCGGTTCGCCAGACGGGAGGAGGAGGATCAGCCCAGCCTGCGCGAGGTCAATGCCTCCATCGCGGTGCCGACCTCGGGCGTCTGGTTCCGCCGCCTGTTCGCCTTCATGGGCCCGGGCTACATGGTCTCGGTCGGCTACATGGACCCGGGCAACTGGGCGACCGACCTCGCCGGCGGCGCGCAGTTCGGCTACACGCTGCTGTTTATCATCATGCTGTCCAACCTGATGGCGATCCTGCTGCAGGCGCTGTCGGCGCGGCTCGGCATCGCCACCGGCCGCGACCTCGCCCAGGCCTGCCGCGCCTACTATCCCAAGCAGCTCAATTTCGTGCTGTGGATCGCCTGCGAACTGGCCATCATCGCCTGCGATCTGGCCGAGGTGATCGGCACGGCGATCGCGCTGCAGCTTCTGTTCGGCATCCCGCTGGTCGGCGGCGCCCTGCTCACCGCGCTCGACGCCTTCCTCGTGCTGCTTCTGATGAACAAGGGCTTCCGCTATCTCGAAGCCTTCGTCATCGCGCTTCTGATCATCATCTTCGGCTGCTTCGCCATCCAGATCTTCGTCGCCGCGCCGCCGGCCGGCACGATCCTGCATTCTATGTTCGTGCCGTCGTCGGAAATCGTCACCAACCCGGCGATGCTCTACATCGCCATCGGCATCATCGGCGCCACCGTCATGCCGCACAATCTCTATCTGCACTCCTCGATCGTGCAGACCCGCGCCTATGAACGCACCGAAAAGGGCAAGCGCGACGCCATTAAATGGGCGACGATGGACTCCACCATCGCCCTGATGCTGGCGCTGTTCGTCAACGCCGCCATCCTGATCGTCGCGGCGGTCGCCTTCCACGAAACCGGCCACCAGGACGTCGCCGAGATCGAGGACGCCTTCAAGCTCCTGTCGCCGCTGCTCGGCCTCAGCATCGCCTCCATCCTGTTTGCAGTGGCGCTGCTCGCCTCGGGCCTCAACTCGACGGTGACGGCGACACTCGCCGGCCAGATCATCATGGAAGGCTTCCTGCGCCTGCGCATCCCCAACTGGGCGCGCCGCCTGCTGACTCGTGGCCTCGCCATCATCCCTGTCGTGGTCGTCACCGCGCTCTATGGCGAAAAGGGTACCGGCCAGTTGCTGATCTTCAGCCAGGTGGTGCTGTCGATGCAGCTGCCCTTCGCGGTCATCCCGCTGGTGCAGTTCGTCTCCAGCAAGGAGAAGATGGGCAGCCTCGCCATCCCGCGCGCCGTGGCGGTCCTTGCCTGGGTGGTCGCCGCCATCATCCTCGTGCTCAATTTCAAGCTGCTCTACGACACGCTGTTCGGGGTCGGCTAGAGCACCTCAAACCATCCGGCTCCAGGACGCCTGAAGCCGGATGACATCAGGTCAATACGCGCTATGTTGCGTGCGATGAGCACGATCGAGGACGCCAGGAGATTCTATGCCAGGCTGATGGCGGCCAATGCCGCCTCGGCCGATCCGCGTCTGGAGGAGGTTTTCGCCAGCGTGCCGCGCGAAGCCTTCCTCGGACCGGGACCATGGACGGTCATAGCCGACACCAGCAAGATCACGACACCCAGCGCCGACCCTATCCATCTCTATCAGAACGTGCTGGTGGCGCTCGATGCCGACAAGGGCATCAACAATGGCGAGCCGTTCCTGCATGCCATGTGGATCGGCAAGCTGGCGTCAAGGCCTGGCGAGATCGTCTCCCATATCGGCGCGGGCGCCGGCTACTACACCGCCCTGCTGGCCAGGCTGGTTTCGCCGGGCGGCGCCGTTACCGCCTTCGAACTCGACGGCAAGCTGGCCGGACTGGCGCGCGAGAATCTGAAAACCTGCGGCAATGTTACCGTCGTCCATGGCGATGCCGTGACCGCGCCCCTGCCGCCATCCGACATCGTCTACGTCAACGCCGGCGTCGCCGCCCCTCCAGCCGGCTGGCTGAAGGCGCTTCGCCCCGGCGGCCGCATGGTCTTCCCCTGGCGCCCGGCAGAAAATGTCCCGCTGGCGCTGCTGGTGACCCGCACCGAGAAGGGCTTTGCCTGCGACCCCTTCATGCGCTCCTGGTTCATCCCATGCGTCGGCGCTTCGGCGCTCCCCGATGCGGCGAAGGTTCCGACCCGCGAAGAGGCTTCCCGCAGCCGCTCGATATGGCTGGTGGAGGACCGGCCGCCGGACCACACCGCCACCGCTGTTCTCGGCGATGTCTGGTTCTCCTCCAGCCCCGCTCAAGTCGGAGTCGACGGCTAAAAGTTTGTCGTCTCGTGTCGAAAAGGAAGTCTGTCGTTCGTCATCATGTTGAATCCGGCCGAAACGGTACGGATCGCAAAAGGAGAAGACAGATGCGAAAGATCATCGCCGCGACCTTCGTCAGCCTCGACGGCGTCATGCAGGCGCCGGGCGGCCCCGAAGAAGATCCTGTCGGCGGCTTCGAGTTCGGCGGCTGGACGTTCCACTACTTTGACGAGGTGGCGGGCGAAGCCATGGGCGAACTGTTCTCCAAACCGTTCGACCTGCTGCTCGGCCGCAGAACCTACGACATCTTTGCCGCCTATTGGCCCTATCAGAAAGATCCGATCGCCGATGTCTTCAACCCTGCGACCAAATATGTCGCGACACATCGGCCCGACACGCTCACCTGGGAGAACACCAAATCGCTCGGGTCCGATATCGTGGCAGCGTTGCGCAAGCTCAAGCAGGAGGACGGACCCGATCTGCTCATCCAGGGCTCGGGCGAGCTGATCCAGACCCTGCTCGCCAACGGGCTGATCGACGAGATCCGGCTGATGATCTTTCCGCTGCTGCTGGGCAAGGGCAAGCGTCTGTTCGGCGACGATGCGATGCCGGGGACCTTCAAGCTCGTCAAATCGCAGACGTCCACCACCGGCGTCATCATGGCGACCTATGTGCGCGGCGGCGAGATCAAGGTCGGGTCGTTCGCGCAGCAAGAGCCTTCCCAGGCCGAACTCGAGCGGCGCAAGAACTGGAAGTAGATTCCGATTGGTTTGCGCCGCCCCTCATCCGCCTGCCGGCACCTTCTCCCCGTATAGTGACGGGGAGAAGGGAGCCCGCCG
>NZ_JAFKIC010000351.1 GCF_017306585.1 Mesorhizobium sp.
CATTTTTTCTCCTCCGGGGTTAAAAACGAAAAACGCCCCACGCAGCTCAGCCCGAAGGCCCAGTGCAGTGAGGCGTTTATGCCGATATTTCTTAGTTAGCTACATCGCTGACATAAAGGCTTGCACAGCCGCGTCAGTGTGTCAAGCGCGTTGCGTGAAATTAGCTGCACGACCACATTTCATCATCATGTGGGCTTCGTTGAAGGCGCAGCGAGGACCTGACTAGTAACAAACTTCTTCCAGTGGGATCAGATACTTAAGAAGGCTCCGTCTCAGTCCGACTGGCTCGGTCTCCCGGTGTTCGCTGACACGTAGGTCTACCCTGCACACGCCCTGTGGGACCATCAAGTCTTAGCCGGCACGAAACCACACTCCCGACCACCATGGGGATCTGAACTTCGACCCTGTGTCGCGCGTTTCAGCCTTGCACTTCGTTCGGCTCACGCTTGCTCCTCAGGTGCGATCGAGCAATCACTCAGCGAAATAAGCGCTTCTCGCAGCCCAATTCGAGGCCGACTCGTCTTTCGCAAATGTTACAGCGCTTGACACTATCATGAGGTTGTGCGAGCGTTTTTCGAGAGCAATAGAGCTTTAGAAAATATCGGCATAGAAGCCTCACTGCGCTGGTCCGTTGGACTGAGTTGCGGTGGGGCTTTTTTGGTTACGTTTAGGAGAAAGGAATGATGGCGCCGCAGCAGCGGGCAGTTTTTTCCCTAGCCGCCAGACTGGCGTGCCAGCTAGGCCCTTGGGCGTACGGGCATACTGACTTCGTTCTCTCCCAGACCAGTGTCCAGCCTCTATTGGCACAAGGCGGTTGAGCCCTATGAATTGTGCTGCTGCCTCCCTCCCCCGCTTTCCAAACTTCGATTGGCTTGCAGAGGCTGTCTCGGATCCAAGCTATGAAATCAGCCTTGGAGCGTTTGGTGCGGTTGGGCAGTTCCCCGATGAGCCGCGTACCCATGTTGAGGTCGGACCGGATAGAATTGTTGCTGAAACCGCAACTGCACGCATAGCGCTGAATCACCATGACAGTTTGCGGCCCATCGCCTTCGAAACGCTGAGTTCGGATCCTGAAGGATGGAATCACGGTATCGCACTGTGCTTGCCCAACAGTGATGCGCTGATGTCCGGGCGAACTCTGTTCACGTCGATCGGACCGGATACCGACGCGATTGACGGCTCGGAGCGCGGTATGTGCCGGTATGATCTGGGGCTCGGCACCGCATATGCGGATATCTGCATTCGACCGCTCTCAGGGTCAGCGCACCACTTTTCCGCCATGGTCGGTGAGAAGATCGCTGCGAATGCGCTCGATGGGCGCTTTCCGGACTGTATCTGGGTCTTTGAGACGTCGCTGGGCAGGATCGAGGCCCGGCACCCCAGACGCCGTCACATATTTCCCCAGTTGCTATCCACTGACCTAAACCATTCCACCGCGATGCCCATTGCCGCAGGATTTGTTCCTGCAGCTTATGTGTTTCCACCGAATCCGCGCCGGGCCAGGAATGTCGAAGACAGCTACAGTGCATTTCAAGGCCTTTTTGACCGTTTTGGAGATCCAGACCTGGTGCGATGCAAACGCACGGTCGAACGTGCGATCGAGCAAGACCGACACCCGAAGGAGGTGAACGCCCTTCTAAATCTGTCCGGGGCGCTCAGTCGTGCCGAGCTAGCTTGCATAAGAATCACGCTGCGGCAGCGGCGGTGGCTACGCGGGGAGCGGGACAGGCCAGGCTGGGAGGATGCCTATGACAGGCCGTTGGCGGAAATTTCTGTCTCACCTTCACCAAGCGACAATTCCGAGAAACCAGCTGGAGGTACTACCGTTGGCCTAGGCGCCATTCCCACGGTCTGAGCCCTTGCTCTCCTTTCTTGTGGTGCCCGACAGGCTGGGAGATTTGGGATTCCAAGAATTTGCAAAACATCACCAGCGCTTGCTGCATACGCTGGCTCAAGGCGGGTGAAACACGATCGAGAAGTTTATGTTCTTCTACTTTTGAAAGGTGACGCAATGTTAATGGCTCAAAAAAGCAACAATCGCATTCCTGCCACAGTGGTTACCGGCTTCCTCGGATCAGGCAAGACGACACTTATCAACAATATTCTGCACAAAGAGCACGGCAAGAATATAGCAGTGATCGTTAATGAGTTTGGCGAGATCAGTATCGATGGTCAGCTGGTTGTCCGAGATGATCAAGCCGAGCTCATTGAGTTCAATAATGGGTGCCTTTGCTGCACGGTGCGTGGCGATCTCATCGAGACACTTCAGCGCCTGCATGAGCGTGCGGGCAAACTTGATGGCATCCTTATTGAGACAACCGGTCTCGCAGATCCGGCTCCGGTCGCATCTACCTTTTTCGTGGCGGATGAAGTGAAAAACAACATCCAACTAGACGCCTTCGTTACTCTGGTTGACGCCGTCAATCTGGAGATGAACCTGTCGCAGAGTACAGAGGCGGTCGAGCAGGTCGCCTTCAGCGACATTGTACTGATCAACAAGATCGATTTGGTCACGCCGGACCGGCTCAAAGTCGTTGAAGCCAAGGTGCGCGCGCTGAACCCTTTGGCACGCATTCGTTTCACGACAAACGCCGAGATCGACATCGATCAAGTGATAGGGGTCGGCGCCTTCGACCTGGTGCAGAAACTCGACGTCGATCCCGGTTTCCTTGAGGATCATGAGCACGAACACGATCAGGCAGTGGGCTCGTTCATCCTGGAGGAAACCCGGCCGATCGATCTGAACCGTTTTTCGATTTGGCTGAACGAAATCGCACAGACCCGCGGGCAGGATCTTTACCGTACCAAGGGGATCTTTCACGCGCGCGGGTTCCGGGAACGCATTGTGTTTCAGAGCGTGAGAATGCTGACGACGATGAGGCCTGACCGGATATGGGGTGACAATGAACGGCGCTTGTCGCAGTTCGTGGTAATCGGCAAGAACCTGGACCGGGAAGAATTTGCCAAGGGGTTTGAGCAATGCCTGGTGAGCTAGACTTCGAAGTAACGACACCCTCCGCCACCACTTCTCAGGCCGTCGAACCGGTGTACCGAGTGCACGTGTTTTGCTGCGTCAATGAGCGGCCGGAAACGCATTGGCGCGGTTCCTGCGGCGGCAAGCGGAGCCGTCAACTATGCGACTTTATGTGCCGCCTTGGCATGGCGATTGGCGTGAAGCGAATCCGTAT
>NZ_JAFKIC010000128.1 GCF_017306585.1 Mesorhizobium sp.
TATTACGTAACGACCGGCTTGGACCCTGAAACGGCTTTCGCCACATGGAGCGCGGTGTTGTCGCCTCTCTTCGAGCCGCGCCCGTGGACCCGCAGCAAAAAACTCCCCACCGGATCGGCCAACGGAGCAATCCTGGGGGACATGATCATCGCGAAAGTGGCTTTCGCACCGCAGGCGTTCGTGCGCGACACGCAGCGCATAGCCGTCACGCCGGACCACATCTTGTTGCACCTCTATATGAGCGGCGGCTTCAACGGGATGATTTCGGGAGAGCAGGCCTCGATCGGCCCGGGAAGGGTCGCCGTGATCGATCTGGCCCACGAGGTCCGTACCCGCGCCTATGCCTCCAACACACTGTCTCTCATCGTTCCCCGCGCGCTGCTGGGCGGCATAGTGCCGGGCACTCTGAAGCCACGCCTCGATCCGCTGCGCAACGACCTCCTCGCCGCGCATATGCGCTCGCTCCAGGAGCGAAGCACGCAGATTTCGGAGGAAGAGGTTGAAGGCACTGTTTCCGACACCGCGGATTTCCTGCGGCGGTTGCTGATCAAGCCCGACTTCACATCCCGGAATGCGCGGGACGCGGACGATGATCTGCTGTCGCTGGCGGAGGCCGCAATCCGTGACAATCTCGCCATCGGCAAGCTCTCCCCGGAATTCCTGGCGGAGAAGCTCAGGACCTCGCGCGCTTCGCTCTATCGGGTTTTCGCGCCGCATGGCGGCATCATGCGTTATGTCCAGGAACGCCGGCTCGTGGCGGTCCGGGTGGCATTGAGCGATCCTCTCGAGACGCGCAAATTGTCACGAATTGCGGCGGATCTCGGCTTCAACAGCGAAGCGCATTTCAGCCGGGCGTTCCGCCAGCGGTTCGGCACGACCGCCAGCGACTATCGCAGGGAACAGATGGAGGCGTCGGCGCAAACCCAGCTGACGAGCCCGGAAGTCGTCAACCGGTGGTGGGTGGAGGTTGCGGCGAGGGCGCGGCAGGCCGGCGCGTAGCGCCGGTCCGGGCTGGAGCCTTGCGTCGCAGAGCCCTCAGGACGAAGGAATATGCGGCTCCTCCACCAGAAAGAACCGCTCCTTCGGCGAAAAGTCCGTCACCAGGAACGAGAACGACGCGGTCTCCAGCGGGTCGACCTTGCCTTTCCTGAACAGCAGCCTGTCATAGGGCTCGAAGTCGCGTTTGAACTCCGCGAAGCTGTCGGACTTGATCATGCCGTCCTCGCGCTGCGCCTGGTCGAAGGACAGGCCGTCGCCATAGTCGCTGGGCGTGCCCATGATCGATTGCAGTTCGAACTCGAATTCGATCCAGGCGTCGCCGCTGTTGTTGAGGACGACGATCTTCAAGGGCATATAGCCGGTCGCGTAATCGCCCGTCGATCCGAAGGGCTGGATGGGTTTGGCCGCGCGGATGGTCAGCGTCACCGGATCGGCGGTCTCCAGTTCCTCGGTCACCACGATCGGATCTGCGCGGGTTCCCACGCCGGTGGCCGAGAGGATGCGGAAGCCGCCGAGTTCGTCTGAGAAGGAGTAGGCGCCGGCCTCGTACAGCCTGGCGCCGTCGGCCACGGCGCGCGGACAGTCCGCGGCCAGCAAAGCCGCACATAGCTGCACACAGCGCAGGCCCGGACGCGTCATGGCGCGAGTATGAACGACAATTGCCCTCCCGCATACTGGTCGGTGCGAGAGGGCGACCTGGTCGAAAGGGCGAGGCCGGGAGAAAGCCAGCTGGGCCTTTATCCAGCCGGAGGATTGCGAGCGTCCGGTTCTGCGTTCGTGGCGGGCCTGCTGGTCAGCAGCTAGACGCGGTTCCCCGGATTCACGGCCTTACAGCTGTCACTTCGATCTCCACCAGGAAACCTGGGCTGGCGAGGCCCGCGACCTGCACGACCGAACGTGTCGGCAGGTTCGGCTGGTCCTTGGTGCCGAAGAACTGCGTGTAGCCTTTCATGAAGCCGGCGAAATCCATCTTGCCGTCCCTGGCGGGGTCGCCGACCAGGAAAACCTGCATCTTGATGACGTCGCCCATCTTCAGGCCGAGGTCTGCCAGCGTCTTGTCGATCGATTTCAGCACCGATGCGGTCTGGGCCTCGGTATCGCCGTAGGCGGCCACTGTTGCCTTGTCGGCCTTTTCATCGGCGACCGAGGGCACGGCGCCGCTGAGATAGACCGTGGTCTTGTCGGCCGGCACTTCGACGGCGCGTAAAATCGGAAAATCCGAATTTGGAATCTTGTGGCGAATGACATCGGCGGCCAGCGCGTGTCCCGCTGCCATCACTCCCGCCGCAAAGGCCGCCGCCCTGATCACTGATTTCATCACCCGGTTTCCTTCTTTTCGCGAGGGGTTGAAAAGCGGTGGGCGCCACAGCGCCCGCCGCGCGGTTTGCGTTGTCGCAAATCGGCTTTTCAGATCGATCCGTTAGCGGCTCATCCCAAGCGTTCCGCTTGGCCGACGTTCCAGCTATCGAGCGTCCTTGACGTCCTGCGCCGTCACGGCATCCTTGTAGTCGTTGCCAAAATGGGTCCGCACATAGTTGACCACCGCGGCGACCTGGTCGTCGCTCATCATCTGACCGACCGGCGGCATGCCGTTCTGCCCGTGCAGAACGAGGGTGACGGGATAGCCGCCCGATTCCAGATTGGCATTCTTGGCAAGCGCCGGATAGTGGCCCGCGCCAACGGCGCCTTGGCCCTTGTCCAGATGGCAGGCGGCGCAGACATTGGCGTAAAGGGCCGCTCCGTCTTTCTCGGTGAACGTATCGCCCTGGCTGAATGTCATGCCGCCCGAATCGGCAAATGCGCCCGAGACCGGCAAAGCCAGGGCGGCGGACATTGCGGTCGCCACGGCGGCGATGCGGCCTGACGGCCTTTTGAAAAAGCTGCTCATGATGGGATGCCTCGCAAGATTGGGTGTGAATGAGCGGGTCGGCATGGCCGTCACCCCTGCATTACGCGCTGATGCAGGCGGCCGATGGCATTGAGCGAGGACAGGATAGCGCCTTCCTGCCAGGCAGGGATGTAGGACGCGTGTTCGCCCGCCAGCACGATGCGCCCGTCGATCTGGCAGAGATTGTTGTAGTGCTCCTTGCGCGCCTCGTCGGTCCAGTCGCCGGCGCAGCCGAGCGTGAAGGGCGAGCGGTGCCATGCCCAGGAGACGCCGGTTTCGAACTCCTGGTTGTACTGCGGATGCAGCTGCGCCCCGTATTCCACCGCCTTCTGCACGCGCTGCTGTGGTGTCATGGCGGTGAACTCGTAGGAATTCGGCCCGTTCCAGGTGTAGCAGCCGAGCAGCACGCCCTTGCCGCCGGCGTTGAAACCGGTGCTTGGGTAGGAGATTTGCGAGATCGGCAGGTTGGTATAGCTGACGCCGCCAAAGATCGATTCATCCTCCTCCCAGAAACGGCGCTTCATTTGCAGGCCGACCTTGACCGACGAGGCATAGGGCACCGCTCCGATCGCCGCCTGCATGGCGCCGCTGACCTGTGTTTCGATCTGGCTCAGAATGGTGAGTGGAATGGTGCAGACGCACCAGTCGGCGCTAGCCTCCTGCGGGGTGCCGAGGTTCTTGGCGTCTTCATAGGTTACCGTAACGCCCTTGTCGTTCTGGGCGATCTTGGTGACCTTGGCATTGTAGGTGATGAGGTCGCCGACCTGCTTGGCGAAAGCGTCGCCGATCCGGCCCATGCCGCCGACCGGCTGGAACATGGTCGTCTGGAACTCGTAGAGCGAGAAATTGGCGAGACCGCTCCACAGGCGCGAATTCAGGATATCGGAGGCGCTGATGACCTGTCCCGCCACGGGCTCGGCGCCGATGCCGCCGCCGGGTTCCTTCTCGTAGCCGCGGAATTCACCGGTGGCGAGGCTGGATTTGTAGCTGTAATCCTTGTCCAGCGCGCCCCAGGACTGCAGCGCCTCGAGCAGGATCTCCTGGTCCTCCTTGGAGACGTTGCCTTCCAGCTGGCCTTTCTTGGCCACCTTGGCCAGTAGCTCCGAGGTGTGGCCCTTGAAATCCGTCTCGATCTCGCGCACGCGCTTGGGCTTGCCGCCAAACGCCTCGGTCGAGTGCAGCAGTGCGTTGTGATTGATCTGCTGGAACGGCTCCAGCGTCACCCCGAGCCTGCGGCAATAGTCGAGCAATCCATTGTGATGGAAGGGAATACGCCACGGGCCGGGGTTGAGGTAGAGCCCCTCGTCGAATTCGCATTTCTGCGTATAGCCACCGAGTTCGGTGACGGTATCGCCGCCGCGGATGCTCCAGTTGCGGCCACCGGCGCGGGAGTTGTATTCGAGGATCTTCACCTTGTAGCCGGCCTGGCGCAGCTCCAGCGCTGCCAGCATGCCGGCAAGGCCGGCGCCCAGAATCAGCACCGAGGCGCCCTTGGGATCGCCTTCGAGCTTGATCGGTCCCTTGTAGTCGGACTCCGCCGCCAGCCCCATGCTGGTCATGGCTTGATACATTGCGGCGCTGCCCGCCGTGATGCCGATCATTTTGAGAAGGTCGCGCCGACGCATGCCGGCAAACGGTTGTTCTAGCTGCATTTTTCGTCTCCTCGATCAGCGGCATGGCCGCGATCCGTCATGCTGCTCACTGCCCCGGAGCTCATGGCGAACTCCGTCCGGCCGTGTGAGGCTATGCCTGCCGGCCGGCCTGTACAACCAAGACGCGGCCCTGGAACAAGTGTCATCGGACATTGGTGCAATGGCGCGTGCGGAGGCTTCTTTAGCCGGCATTTCGTACGCTATGGGCCGGCGGGCGGCCGCCTCCACGGCTGCTGTGCCAATTGAATAAGGTCGGCTGGCCGGCTCGCGACAGGAATATCCGCAATCGGCCCGTGCAGCGAAGCGCTGTCGAAACTAGGGCAGGACCGCCACGGCCCGCACGCTCTCCCGCTCCACCAGCGGGCACTCCAGCTTGGTGATGGGGTAGCGTCCCCGTCCGGGCGCGGTCGGCGCTTCCAGCTGTTCGATCGCCCACTGGCCCATCGCCATATGCGGCAGGATCGAGGTGGTCAGCGGCGGGAACAGGTGGCGGGCGATTTCCTCGTCGTCATAGCCGACGACCGAGATATCCTGGGGAATGTGCAGCCCGGCTTCCTTCAGCGCCTCGTAGCAGCCGATCGCTGTACGGTCGTTCTGGCAGAAGATGGCCGTCGGACGGTCCTTCAGCCCCAGGAGTTTCACGGTCGCGGCATAGCCGGCGCTGGCCGACCAGTCGCCCTCGACCACCAGTTCCGGATCGAAAGGGATGTCGGCGGTGGCGAGCGCGCGGCGGTAGCCCTTCAGGCGATCCTGCGCGGCCTGCATCCACGGCTCGCCGGTGATGGTGGCGATGCGGCGGTGGCCGTGGCTGATGAGGTGCCGGGTCGAACTCTGGCCGCCGGCGATCTCGGACGGCACCACGGCGGGAAACGCATAATCCGCCGTGTAGCAGTTGAGCAGGATCACCGGGATGTCGAGCCCGTAGAGAAAGTCGGGCGCCGTGATCTCGCGGGTGAAGATGGTCATGTAGATCAGCGCCGAGATGCCTCGTCTTGTGAGCGCCTGTATGGCGCGCGGCTCCATCACCGCGTCGCCCATGGTCTGCGCCACCAGGAGCACATTGCCGGCGTTCCACGAGGCCTGGCGCGCGCCCTCGATGGCCACCACCGCCTCCGGGCTGGTGGCGAGCTGGTCGACGGCAAAGCCGATGACGCCGTCGAGCCGGTCGAAGGCCGGCCCTTCGAAGGTTGCAATCGGCGCCTTCAGCGCCGAGAAGGCGGGCGCGCTGTAGCCGAGCGCGCGGGCCGCCTCGATCACCCGCTCACGCGTCTGCTGCGACAGTCTTATCCCGGGCGAATTGTTGAGTACGAAGGAGACGGTCGCCTGCGAGCAGCCGGCCGCCCGGGCGATATCGGTCATGGTGACACGGCCCTTCGGCTTCGCCGGCGCCTTGCGGCGCTTCGGCGTCTCGATGGCCGAATCCCTGGTCTCGCTCATTGGCTTCGTGTCCCCAATCCCGGCTCCTGTCTAGCGGCGACCTGCCGGGCCGACAAGATGGCGCGATGGCGTCAGTTTATAGAGATAGTCGCGCGATTAATATCTATAATCAACCGCGCGGTCCATCGCCCACTTATCTCTGGAGGTCAAAATATATGGGAATTGTGAAGCGTTGTGTGCCGCGCGCAGCGAGGGATCCTCGCCGCGTGGCGGCCGCGAGACCTCAGGGGACTGTTAGGCAAGGAGCCTAAACTAATACTGTTTACTAATACAAAAATGCGCTGTAACGTCAACCCGTCGCCTCCGGATCCAGTTCGGACCTGGAGGCGGTGGGAGTGTATCTGAATAGCCTGATAGCGAGCGGATTTCGCCTCCGCGAAGTTATGTCTCGGACATGTGATATGTCAGACAAATCGGACTATTTACGAACGAGGGATGAGTCTCTAAAGTCTGTGGCCGTGGCTGGAAAGACGCCATTCTTTCGGTGCCGGGAACCCCTGAGGAGGAGGGGCGTCCAAGCCGCAAACGGCAAATTCGGGTGAGCAGATTTTAAGTGAGCAAGACCGGTCAGCCGCACGGCTGGACCAAAACGGGAGGTTGAACATGAAATCCTTGATACGCAATGCATCCGTGGCCGCCGCGGCCCTGGTTGTCGGCCTGACGGCGACGGCCATCGCGCGTGCCGACGACAAGCCGACGCTGGCCTTCGTCGTCAACGGCGCTTCCGACTTCTGGAAGGCCGCCGAAGCCGGGGTGAAGAAGGCGCAGGGCGAACTGCCCGATTACACTCTGGAACTCAAATATCCCGAGCAGTCCTCGGTCGCCATCCAGCAGCGGCTGATGGACGATCTGGTGACCGCCGGCGTCAAGGGCATCATGGTCTCGGCCGTCGATCCCAAGACCTCGACCGACGGGCTGAACAAGATCGCCTCGGAAACGGCGCTGTTCACCACCGACTCGGACGCCCCGCAGACCAAGCGCGTCGCCTATATCGGCTCGTCTAATGTCGACGCCGGCAAGCAGGCGGCCGAAATCGCCAAGAAGGCTATGCCCAATGGCGGCAAGTGCCTGGGCTTCGTCGGCCTGCTCGGCGCGGACAACGCCAAGGAGCGCATCCAGGGCATGAAGGACGGCCTGGCCGGCAGCAAGATCGAGCTGGTCGACGTGCGCGGCGACGACATCGACCAGGCGCGCGCTAAGAAGAATGTCGAGGACGCGCTGGTCGCCAGCCCCGACATCACCTGCATGGTCGGCTTCTACTCCTACAACACGCCGCGCATCTATGAAGCGCTGCGCGATGCCGGCAAGCTCGGCTCGATCACCGTCGTCGGCTTCGATGACGATCCGATCACGCTGGGCGGCGTCAAGGAAGGCACCATTGCCGCCACCGTCGTGCAGCAGCCCTTCGAATGGGCCTATCAGGGCATGAAGCTGATGGCCGCCTACCTCAAGGGCGACAAGTCGGGCATCCCGGCCAACAGTCTCATCATCATCCCGACCAAGATCATCGGCAAGGATGATGTCGACGCCTACGCCGCCAACCTGAAGGCCATGGCTGGGAAATAATCGCCAGCGCGACGCATGATCCTCCCGCCGGCGCCTTTGTACCGTGCAAACGGCGCATGAAGGAAAACGACCGCGTGCCGGCGCATCCTCTCCCCGCTCTCCTCGGGGAGAGGATGAGGGTGGATCGCCGCTTCAACCTCTTCTTGACGGACCGCAACCGGCCCGTCAGTCTGCAGGCCACCGGCTGCTGTCAGGCATGATGAATTATTCCGACACATCCATCGCAGCTATCACCCCGTTTCTCAGCCTTGAGAACGTACGCAAGACCTATCCGGGCGTTGTCGCGCTGGACGGGTTTTCGATGGACGTCATGCCGGGTGAGGTCATCGGCCTCGTCGGCGAGAACGGCGCCGGCAAATCAACCCTGATGAAGATCCTCGGCGGCGTCACCACGCCGGACACCGGAACCATTTCCGTCGACGGCACCGCACACAAGGGGTTGAGCGTGGAGGGCAGCCTGGCTTCGGGCATCGCCTTCGTCCACCAGGAACTCAACCTGTTCGAGAACCTCGACGTCGCCGCCAACATCTTCTTCGGCCGTGAGCCGCTGCGCGCCGGGCCGCTGAGGCTCGTCGACCGCGCGAAACTGCGCGAGATGGTGGCGCCGCTCCTGAAGCGCGTCGGCGCCAATTTCTCCGCCGACACGCAGGTATCGGACCTGTCGCTTGCCCAGCAGCAGATGGTCGAGATCGCCAAGGCGCTGTCGATCAAGGCCCGGCTGGTCATCCTCGACGAGCCGACATCGAGCCTGCCGATCGCCGAGACCGACAAGCTGCTCGACGTCATCAAGGGCCTGAAGGCCGACGGCATCAGTGTCATCTTCATCTCGCACCGCCTGCACGAGGTCGAGCGCGTCGCCGACCGTGTCGTCGTGCTGCGCGATGGCATGCTGGCCGGCACGCTCGCCAAGCGCGACGTCAACCACGACCAGATGGTCAAGCTGATGATCGGCCGCATGCTGAAGGAGCGCGAGAAAGCCTCCGAAGCGGCGCGCGCGCCCGGCGCCGTGGCGCTCAGCGCCAGGGCCATCCGCACCCCGACCTATCCCGCCCGCCCGGTCGACCTTGAAGTCCGGCGCGGTGAGATCCTCGGCCTCGCCGGCCTTGTCGGCTCCGGCCGCACCGAACTGGCGCGGGTGTTCTTCGGCATTGACGGCAGCCTTGGCGGCACGCTCGAACTCGACGGCAAGCCGCTGGCGCTCGGCTCGGCCGCCGATGCCGTCGCGCAGGGCATTTTTCTCGTGCCGGAGGACCGCAAGCTCACCGGCATCCTGCTCGACCTGTCGATAGCGCAGAACATCTCGCTGCCCAACCTGCCGGCGCATGCGACCCGCTCGCTGGTCTCGGCCAGTGCCGAAACCGCGACCGCCGAGAAGCAGAAGAAAAATCTCGGCATCAAGGCGCCTTCGGTCGAGACGCGCACAGGGACGCTGTCGGGCGGCAACCAGCAGAAGGTGGTGCTGGGCAAGTGGCTGGCCATGAACCCGAAGGTAATGATCCTCGACGAGCCGACGCGCGGTATCGACATCGGCGCCAAGGCCGAAATCTACGGGCTGATGCGCGCGCTGGCTGATGCCGGCGTCGCCGTGCTGATGATCTCCAGCGACATGGAGGAGGTGATCGGCGTGTCCGACCGCATCGCCGTCATGCATGAGGGCCGGATCTCGGGCATTCTCGACAAGGACCGGTTCAGCCAGGAAAACGTGCTGCTGCTGGCGGTGGGCAAGCAGCCGAAATAGTTCGCCTCGGGTTCGCGATATCGACTCGGCCAGGCATTGGGGAGAAGACGATGAGCAAGAAAGATCTCGGCCTGCTGATCCTGATCCTGGTGGTCGGCGCCATCGTGGCCATCATCAATCCGCGCTTCCTGCTGCCGATCAATCTTGCCAACACGTCCAACCTGATCGGCCTGTTCGGCATCCTCTCCATAGGCCAGGCCTTCGTCATCATCACCGGCGGCATCGAACTGTCGGTCGGCTCGCTGGTGGCGTTACTCGGCACGCTGTTCATCGATTTCATCGCCGTGCGCGAACTGGACTGGCCGCTGGCCTTCGTGCTGATCATCGTCCTCGGCGCCATCATCGGCCTGGTGCATGGCTGGCTGATCACGAGGCTGAAATTGCAGCCCTTCGTGGTGACGCTGTGCGGCCTCCTGATCTATCGTGGCGTCGCCCGCTTCTACACCGCCGACGGCACGGCGGGTTTTGCTTTCGGCCAGAATTTTCCCGATCTGGAATTCCTCACCGCCGGCCGCAGCTATGGCGTGCCGAACTCCTTCATCGCGCTGATCGTCATTGCCATCGTCATGTGGGTGGTGCTGCATCGATCGGTGTTCGGCCGCTATCTCTATGCCATCGGCAAGAACGAGGAGGCGGCGAAATATTCCGGCATCCGCACCGGGCGCGTCGTCATGGCCGCCTATGTCATCTGCGGCGTGCTGACGGCGTTGTCGGCGATCTACTTCGCCATGTACACGCGCTCGATCTCGCCAGCCAGCCACGGACAGTTCTATGAACTCTACGCCATCGCGGCGGCCGTGCTCGGCGGCTTCTCGCTGCGCGGCGGCGAGGGTTCGCTGATCGGTGTGATCCTCGGCACGGTGCTGCTGCAGGAATTGCAGAATCTCGTCAACCTGCTCGGCATTCCGTCCTCCCTGAACTTCGCGGTGATGGGCGGCGTCATCCTCATCGGTGTGCTGGTCGACCAGCAATGGGGCGTGTTCCGTGCACGCCGCCAAATGGTCGATGCCGCTCGCAAGGGCGCCGTCGGGGCTGCCGCGGAATAATCCTCCGGCGGCCGTCGTGACGCTTGCCGGCATCGGTCTATTATTATAATAGCATAACCGTTAATGGCGGAGGTTGACGGGGCATGCGCTGCGATTTGCGAGGCAAGGTAGCGCTGGTCACCGGAGCCGCCGGCGCGATCGGCGGTTCGATCGCCAGACGCCTGGCCGACAATGGCGCGGCCGTGATTGTCGCCGACATAAACGCCGATGGTGCGAGACAGGTCGCCGAAGGCCTGGCCGATGCCATGGCGTGTGCTACCGACATCCGCGACGCCGGATCGGTGGACGCAACGATCGCCGAGATCATGGACCGTTATGGCCGCCTCGACATTCTCGTCAACAATGCCGGCGTCAACACGCTGGCGCACCGCGTCACACTGGACGAATTTCCCGCCGAGGAATGGGACCGCATCACCGGCATCGACCTCGACGGCCTCTACGTCATGAGCCGGGCCGCGCTCGGCCCCATGCTCGCCGCCGGCCGGGGCGGGCGCATCGTCAACATCGCTTCGGTCGTCGGTCTCGCCGCCATGCGCCTGCAAAGCCCGTTTGTGGCGGCCAAGGCCGGCATCATCCATCTGACGCGCTCCATGGCGATCGAACTCGGCGGCAGAGGCATTCTGACCAACGCGATCGCGCCGGGCTCGGTGATGACGGCGCTGACGGCGAAACTGTTCTATGGCGAGGACGGCAAGTTCGCCGGCCGCACGCAGGAATTCCTCGACCATGTGCCGCTCGGCCGGCCGGCCGAGCCACTGGAGATCGCCGAGGCGGTGCTATTTCTGGCCTCGCCGGCCGCCAGCTATGTCAACGGCCAGGTTCTGGCCGTCGATGGCGGCTGGACGGCGGGATACATGATGTGAGCAGGGCCATGGAAATCGATCTTGCGGGTGTTGCGGTCGCGCTGGACGGCGAAGCCAATCCGGTCGTCGATGGCGTGCTTGCCGCGCTGCGCGCCAATGGCGGCACCATCGTTGAAGACGCTGAAACCGCCGACATCCTGCTGATGTCCAATCCGTTGCGTCCGGGAACGGCGGCGCAGGACCCGCGCTGCCAGCATGCCGATGCCCGCAAGGTGGCCAAGGCCATGGCCGAGCGCGGCGGCGGGCGTATCGTCTTCCTCGTCTCGGCGGTCGCCGGCATGCCGATGCGCCGGCATCCGCGCTTTTCCATCGAGAACGCCGCGATCCTGGCAGGCATGCGCACGCTGGCGATGGAGTTCGGCCCCAAGGTGCTGGTCAATGCCGTCGGTGTCGGCGTTGTCGAGGATGAAACGCTGGTCTCCGGCGACAGGGCGATGCTCAGCCACACGCCCGTCGGCCGCGCCGGCAGCATCGAGGAAGCGGTTGCGGCCGTGCTGTTCTTCTGCGATCCACTCAACACCTACACGACAGGCCAGATGTTGGGCGTCGATGGTGGATGGATGGCAGGCTATGGGCGCAATTTCTGAACCCCTGACGCTGAAGGCCGGTGCGCTCGAGGTTGGGCTGGTGCCGGCCATCGGCGGGTCCGTGAGTTTCCTGCGCTGGCGCGGCATCGATCTCATGCGCCAGCTATCTGACGGCGATCGCGAAGCGGGCAACGTGCTCGGCGTCGCCATGTTCCCGATGACGCCCTATGCCAACCGTATCGCCAGGAACAGTTTCGATTTCGCGGCGAAACGCTGGCGGGTGCTGCCCAACAATCCGCCCGAAAAATTCAACGTGCATGGCAGCGGCTGGCAGAACGCCTGGACCGTCGCCGAGGCGGGAGCCGCGGAGGCGACGCTGTCGCTGGATATCGCGGGCGGAGCCGAACCCTATTCCTATCGCACGACGCAACGCTGCGCGGTTTCCGGCGAAGGGTTGAGCGTGACCATGACATTGACCAACACCGGCCGGGAGACCTTGCCCTTCGGCTTCGGCCTTCACCCATGGTTCGACCGCGATCCGGACGTGACGCTGCGGTTCAAGGCCCGGCGTTTCTATCTCGAAGAACCGGAGGGCATTTCGGGCGATCCGATCACCTTGCCGCAGGAGCTCGACTTTGCCGGTGGCAGGCCGTTGCCGGGCGGATGGCGCAACAATGATTATGGCGGCTGGAACGGCGAAGCGGCCATCCGGTTTCCGGCGCGCGGCGCGGGGCTGCGCATCAAGGCCGATCCAGTCTTCGGCCATCTGATGCTCTATGCCGATCCGGCAAGACCCTATTTCTGCGTCGAGCCGCAGACCAATGCCTCGGGCGCGTTCAACCGTGGCCGATGGGACGACCCCGAGGAAGGCGTGATCGTGCTCGCTCCGGGCCAAAGCGCCGGCGGCACTGTGTGGTTCGTGCCTTTCGCGCTGGCAGGGTAAGGCCGCAAGACTGTCCTCCTAATTCTGTTCGATCCGCAATGGCGACGCTCGCGAGGCGGCGCCCGTTTGATCGTGATTTCACCCGGGCCGGCCAGCGCCAGATTAGCCGTACGAAACAAGGCCAAACCACTACCTTGCATAAACAGGTAGCGTGTTATATACACTTCATGAAACAGAGGCCTTTGATGACCGACTCGATCCAAGTCCAGCTGCGAAAAGGCGCGCTTGATCTGTGCGTGCTGGCCGTGCTGTCGCGAGGAGAAAGCTATGGCTACGAGATCGCCAGCATGCTGGTCGCGGCGGTGAACATGGGGGAAGGCACGATCTATCCCCTCATGCGCCGCATGCAGAATGACGGGCTGGTCGCCACCCGCATCGTCGAATCGAGCAGCGGCCCGCCGCGCAAATACTACCGGCTGACGCCGCTCGGCCAGAAGGCCTTCGAAGCTCACAGCCGCGACTGGCGCGCCTTCTCGGGCGCGGTCGACAAACTTCTGGAGGACTTGCCATGACCAGGGACGCTTTCTTGCGCACGCTGAGACAGGAACTTGCCGGCATGGCGTCTCAAGAGATCGATGACATCGTCGGCGACTACGCCGCGCATTTCGCCGATGCCTCGGGCCGCAGCGAAGCGGAAGTCGCGGCCGCCCTGGGCGACCCGGCCCGGATCGCCCGGGAATTGCGCGCCGAAGCCGGCCTGCGCCGTTTCGAAGCGCATTGGAGCGTCTCCAACATGCTGGCGGCGACCTTCGCCCTGGCTGGCCTCGCCTTTGTCGATATCGTCTTCCTGCTGCCGCTGCTGATCACCGCGGTGGTGCTTGCGCTCGGCCTTGGCATCACGCTTGTCGCCATCGGCGCGCTCGGCATCAAGATCATTCTGACCACGCTGCTGTTCGATCCCGGCGGCACGGCATCGGCCACCCTGGGCCGCGTCTTCATCGGCGCCGGCCTGGTCAGCATGTTCCTTGGCGGCGGCGCCCTGCTGTTGCTGGCCTCGGGCGCTGGCGTACGGGTCGTCGGGCGCTATGCCCGGCTGCATTCCCGCATCACGCAATCGGACCGCAACCCGGCCTGAGCGTTGCCGGACATACTCATCTGTCTTCATGTCGAAGGAAACGGACAATGACTGGAAAATTGGCATTCGTCGCAACGGTCGGGCTGATCGGCGCCGGCCTGTTTCTGGCCGTGGGCATCGGCCTCGCTGGGCCGGACTGGGTCAATGCCGGAGGGTCGTGGATCGGCGGGCAATCTACCTGCGGGCCGACCACATCCACCCAAAAGGAGGTAAAGCTGCCATTCAGCCCCGACGGCAGCTTCACCATCGCTTTGCCGGCTACCGTACACTATCAGCCCGGCGACAAGACCGAGGTCACCGTCAGCGGCGATTCGTCCCTGACCGATCGTGTGCGGATGGAGGGAAGCAGGCTCAGCCTGGATTGCGAGGGTGGCTGGTTCGCCTCCAAACTCGATGTCAGCGTGTCCGGCCCGGCGATCACGGACTGGAACCTGCTCGGCAGCGGCGATCTTGCGCTCTCGCAGGTCAATCAACCCAAGCTCAGGCTGAGCATCCGCGGCAGCGGCAGCGTCACCGCCGCCGGAACGGCCCAGACGGTCGACCTGGAGATATCGGGCTCGGGCTCGGGACGGCTCAAGGACCTCATCGCCCAGTCCGCACAGATCGACATACGCGGCAGCGGCGACGCTGAAGTGACCGCGCAGGCCGACGCCGATGTCTCGATCTCCGGCAGCGGCGACGTCGATCTCTACGGCCACCCGACCATGCGGCGTTCACAGGTCAGGGGCAGCGGCAGCATCACGCAGGTGCCGTAGCTGGGATTGGTTCCGGGCGTGTCCTAAAGCAGCCGTGCCAATAGGCCGCCATCCACCTGCATGGCGCTGCCGGTAACGAAGGACGCGGCGTCCGAGATCAGGAAGCCGATGGCCGTGGCGATCTCGGAAGGGTTGGCGATGCGGGCGATCCGGTTCGGTTCGAAGGACAAGCCCAGCGCCTCCGCGCCGCCGGCCGCTTCCAGTCCGTCCAGCGTCATCCGCGTGGCGACCGAACCGACCAGCAGGGCGTTGACGCGGATGCGGTCGACGGCATAGTCGAGCGCCATCTGCCGTGACAGGCCGACGACCGCGGCCTTGGTCGCGGCATAGGCCGGCACGCCGGGCACCGTGGCGTCGGCATGTACCGAGGCGATGTTGACGATCGAGCCGCCGCCTGCCGCGCGCAGCAGCGGCAATGTCGCGCGGCAGACGCGGAAGATCGCGGTCAGGTTGACGGCGATGGTCCGGTCCCACTCCTCGTCGGAAACCTCCTCCAGGCGTTTCCCTGTCGGATAGATGCCGGCGCAGTTGACGACCGCGTCGAGCCCGCCAAGCCGCTCCTTCGCCGCCGCCACGGCTGCCTGCACGTCCGCCTCGCGGGTGAGGTCGCTCTCGCGAAAGGCAAGGCGGCCCGTAGTATCACTGGCTGCCAGTTCCCTGCCTTCGTCACCGTCGAGCCCGGCGCCGAACACGTGCCCGCCTTCGGCCGCGAGATAACAGGCAGTCGCCCGGCCGATCCCGGTCGCCGCGCCGGTAACGAAGATATTTTTGCCGGCAAACATCATGATGAAACCCGCGAAGCCATGGCTTGACGCTCGGCCTGCGCCGCTGTCACCGAACGCAGCACGCGATCTTCCCCGCCTTCGCCACGGCCGAATTCGTCGACGATACGGCCATCGGCCACCACAAGGCAGCGGTCGCAAAGGCCGATCAATTCCTCCAGCTCCGAGGCGACGATAAGCAGCGCGACGCCCTTGTCAGCCAGCTCGACCACCAGCCGGTAGATCTCGTGGCGGGTCGCGGCATCGACACCCTTGGTCGGCTCGTCGAGCAGCAGCACGGTCGGCGCCCGCATCAGCACGCGGGCAAACAGCAGCTTCTGCTGGTTACCGCCGGAGAGATGGGTGACGGAAGCCTGCGGCGACGAGGCCTTGACGTTGAGCGCGCGCATGGCCGCCAGGATGGAGCTCTTTTCCACCCCACTCCGAACCACGCCGTTGCGTGACAGCGGGCCGAGATTGCCGATGGTGATGTTGGCGCCGACCGGCAGGTTGAACAGCAGGCCATCCCGCTTCCGGTCCTCGGTCAGCAGCGCGATGCCGGCGGCACGAGCATCACTTGGCGACTTGATCGTGGTGGGTTGTCCGGCAACGCGAATCTCGCCCTCGGCATGCACCCGGCCATAGATGCCGTGCAGGATTTCGCTGCGGCCGGACCCGAGCAGCCCCGCCAGCCCGACGATCTCGCCGGCCGCCACCGAAAGGTTGATGTCATTGGCGCCATGCACGGCGCCGCTATGGCCGGCTACGGTGAGGTGGCGGACCTCAAGCGCGGCCGGCGCGCCGACCGGTGCCGCGTGCTCGGGAAACAGCCGCTGCAGCCTCTGGCCCGACATGGAGAAAATGAAGGTTTCGGCGTCGAAATCCTCTCTTGCGATCCTGAACGCGACCTGCCCGTCGCGCAGCACGGTGGCGCGGTCGCAGATGGCGAGCACTTCCGGCAGGCGATGGGTGATGTAGATCATCGCCACGCCCTGTGCCTTGAGGCGGCGCAGCACGGCAAACAGCGCATCGACTTCCGTGCCCGACAGCGAGGCGGTCGGCTCGTCCAGCATCAGCACGCGCGGCTTCATGACGATGGCGCGGGCGATCATCACCAGATGCCGTTGCGCCGAAGTCAGCGACGCGACATAGGCTCTGGGGTTGATGTCGATGCCGAGGTCGGCGAAAATCTCGCCGGCCCGCTGCTCGAGCCTGCGCTGGCGCACCAGCACGCCGTCGCCGAGGCCGGTGCGTCCTGCAAAGACATTCTCCGCCACCGACAGCTGTTCGAGAATCTCGATTTCCTGCGGCACGTAGCCGACACCGTTCGATCGCGCATCCGCCGGCGAGGCAAAGCTGACCGGCTGGCCGTCGAGCATGATGGTGCCGGTGTAGGACCCGGCCGGATGCACGCCGTTGAGGATCTTGACCAGTGTCGACTTGCCGGCGCCGTTCTGGCCGAGCAGGGCGTGGATCTCGCCGGCGACGACATCGAAATCGACGCCGCGCAGCGCCTGCACGCCGCCGAAATTCTTGGCGATCGCGGTGGCCGAAAACAGGGGCTGTGGTGAGACGTTGGACACGAAAACCCTCCCGGAACGCCGGACCCGCGCTGCGGGTCCGGCGGCATGTTCTACTGGCCGGCGCTGTCCAGCATCTTGTAATAGGGGTCGAGGTCGGCCGCAGTGATCACCTTGGCCGGCAACGGGTTGAGATAGGGCACGGTCTTGCCCTGGGCGAGATCGCCGAGAAGCTCGGCCACCTTGGCGCTTTCCTCATAGAGCGGCTGCGCGACGATGCCGTAGGCTGCTCCCGATTTCACCAGGTCGAGATTCTGCCTGATATAGTCCATGCCGACGATGACGACGTCACGTCCTGCCTTGCGGGCGGCTCCCGACCAGGTCTGGATGCTGTTGCCGGTGGTGCCGAAGGCGGCGGTCACGTCGGGATTGCCTTGCAGGATGGCAACCGCCTTGGCTTCGGCGGCGGAGGGTTCGAAACCTTCCATCTGCGTGTCCAACACCTTGATGCCAGGATACTTCGCCGCGATGGTCTTGCGGAAGGCATCCGACATGGCGTTCTCGGTGTCGTTGGATGCGCCCTGGGTCAGCGCCACGGTGCCCTTGCCGCCCAGCTTGTCGCCGATAGCGATCGCGGCGTTGGTGCCGGCCTCGGCGATGTTCTCGCCGGTGGCCGCCTTCAGGCCGTTGACGGTGCCTTCGGGCGGCAGCACGTGCCAGGTGACGATCGGAAAGCCTTCCTTGGCCAGCTTGGAGATGTAGGAATAGATTGCGGGATCGGGACCGTAGACGCCGATGGCGTCGTATTTGGTGCGGGCAAGAGCGGCTTCGGCCAGCGGCAGGGTCGCGGGAATATCCCAGTTGGTCGCGCTCGGGTCGCCGACCACCTCGCAGGTATAGCCCAGTTCCTTGCACTTGTTGAGGAAGCCCGCCTGCATCAGCCGGTGCACGGGATGATCCTTCATCGCCTGCACCCAGAGCAGGTGCACGTCGGCCGCCTGGGCGACGCCCGCCGAGCCTATCGATGCGGCAACCGTCGCCGCGACGAGTGTCGCGCGGATCAGTCCGTTCTTCAGATTGATATCATGCCTTACCTCCCTTGGTCCGCCGGCTTCTGCCGGCGCGATTGCTTTCAAGCGCCGGCGATGAAGTAGCGGCGGCGCACGATGTCGAGCCCGACCGCCATGACCATGATCACGCCGACCGCGATCTGCTGCCAGTTCGAGTTGACGCCGATGACGACGAGGCCGCTCTGCACCACCTTCAGCATCAGGATGCCGACGACGCCGCCAGCCACCGTGCCGGCGCCGCCGAACAGGCTGACGCCGCCGACCACGACGCCGGCGATGACGGTCAGTTCCCAGCCGCTGCCGATCGAGGTGCCGCCGCTGCCGAGATCGGCCATGACGAACATGCCGGCGATCGCCGACAGCGCGCCGACGGTGATGAAGGCGCCGATCTTGTAGGCATTGGTGTTGATGCCGACGAGATGCGCCACTTCCTTGTTGCCACCCGTGGCATACATGTTGCGGCCGAGCACGGTGCGCCGCAGCACGAAGTCGGCGACGATGGCCGCGACGATGAAAAAGGCGAAGCTCCAGCCCAGCCCGAAGACGAGATCGGCGCCGCCGATCGTGTTGATCGCCTCCGGCAGGGGATAGACCGGATAGCCGCCGGTCACCACCTGGATCAGGCCCTGGCCGATGAACAGCATGCCGAGCGTCTGGATGAAGGCGGGAATGCCCAGCCTGACGACGATCAGCCCGTTGAGCAACCCGATCAGCGCGCCGACGCCGATGCCGCCGAGAATGCCGACGCTCACCGGCAGCGCGGCGGCGGTCATCAGCTTGGCGGCGACCACCGCGGACAGGCCGGCCACCGAGCCCACCGACAGGTCGAACTCGCCGGCGACCAGCAGAATGGTCTGGCCGATGGCGATGATGCCGACGAAGGACACGACGTTGAGAATGGCGCGGATGTTACGCTCCGACAGGAAGGCCGGTTCGAGCAGCCAGAAGAAGGCAATCAGCAACGCCATGGCCGCCAGCACGCCGACCTCGCCGACGGCTATGAGGCTGATCAGCCGCCGCCGCAAAGACCGTGCATCCGCGATCGGCGAACCTGTTTCGGCCGCGCTGTTCATCCTGACCTCCCTGGCGGCGCCGGGGCCGGCTCTCGCGGCCGGCTCCATTCACCCGTGCCGGTTCCGGCACGCTCCTCGCCGCCATTAAGATTATAATATTATAACTTGTCAACGATGAAGTTCGCGCTTCCCGGGGACAGCATGGGCCGTCGCTGGAAAGCATCGGCCGCAACCGCTATGAATTGGCATTTGACGCATGATCCTCAGCACATTGCCTGCTGCGGGTAGGGCACTGTTTGGAGCCATTCGACATGACCGGCAGGGAGGATGATCCAGGCGGGAAAAAGCCGCAGCGTCTCGGTGTCCGCGAGATCGCCAAGCGCGTCGGCGTCGCGCCGATGACGGTGTCGCGCGCACTGTCCAATCCCGACATGGTATCGCCGGAAACGCGCGCCAAGGTGCTCGAGGCGATAGAGCAGGCCGGCTTCGTACCCAACCGGCTGGCCTCCAGCATGCGCGGCAATGGCCGCATGATCGGCACGGTGGTGCCGCCGCTGATCAATTCGGGCATCGCCGAACAGGTCCAGGGCATGTCCGACGAGTGCCATGAGAGCGGTTATTCGATGCTCCTGGTGCAGGGCGAGTTCACGCAGGAGGCCGAGGACAAGGCGATCCGGGCCCTGCTCGGCTGGCGCCCGGTCGGCATGATCCTGCAGAGCTTCGTGCAGAGCGAGACCGCCCGCGCGCTCCTCAAGAGCAGCGGCGCGCCGGTGGTCGAGATTTCGGAGATCAAGGGCCGCAAGCCGATCGACATGGTCGTCGGCGTCTCCAACTTCGAAACGGCCTATGCCATGACCATGCATCTGGCGGCCAAGGGCTATAAACGCATCGGCTTCGTCTCGACGCCCATCCATGGCAATGACCGCCTGCGGCAGCGCCGCACCGGCTACCATGCGGCGCTCACCGAACTCGGCTTCAAGAACCACGCCGACATGGAGGTCGAGGTGCCGATCACCGCGCAGGGCGGCGCCGAGGCGCTGGTGACGCTGACGTCGCGCCACAAGGACATCGACGCCATCTTCTTTTCCAGCGACACGCTGGCCGTGGGCGCCGTGCAGGAATGCCACCGCCGGGGTTGGGCGGTGCCCGGCAGGATCGCCATCGCCGGCTATGGCGACATGGATCTCGCCGCGCAGCTCTACCCGCCGCTGACAACGGTGAAGGTCAACCGCTACGAGATGGGCCGGCGCGCCGTCCGGCAATTGCTGGCAAGGCTCGGCGGCAACACCAAGGTTCCGACCATCACCAGCCTCGGCTTCGAGATCGTCGATCGCGAGAGTGCCTAACTTTCCTTGCGGTCAGGGGTCCTCCAGCTTCGTCATCCTAGGGCGAAGCAGCAGCGCAGCGGCGTCGCGGAGACCCTATGGTCTGCGCCGCGTCGCTACGCTCCTTGCTCCGCCCTAGGATGACGAACTCACGGGAGGCTGTGCGTCCCCGCCTGTTCCCGCCGCCCGAGGCGTTTTTCCCAACCTTCCGCATGGACGTTGAGATAGGCGTTGGGATCGTACGGATGCTCCCTGATCGCCTCGACATTGAGGTCGATGCCCAGGCCCGGCGCGTCGGGCAGCGACAGATGGCCGTTGTCCGGATTGACCTTGGGGTGCCAGGTCACCAGATCGCGGGTCCATGGGTCGTTGAAGGCGTCGAAATGCTCCTGGATGAGGAAGTTCGGCACCGCCGCCGCCAGTTGCAGGCAGACCGCCGTCGCGACCGGCCCGCCGCTCTGGTGCGGTGCGATGTGGCTGCCATGGGCGAAGGCGAGATTGGCCACCTGCATCGACGGCGCGATGCCGCCGAGCGACATCGGCTCGGGCTGGAAGATGTTGACGCCGCCGCCGGCCGCAAGCGTGTAGAACTGGCCGACCGTGTCGTACATCTCGCCGGTCGCCACCGGGATCGGCGAGCGATGCGCAACTTCGTGCACCGTCTCCTGCCGGTCGCGCGAGGTCGGTTCCTCCCACCAGTAGATGTCGAGATCAGCGAATTTTTGCGCCGCCTGCAGGGCCGCGATCTCGGTGAAGCGGGCATGGACGTCGATCAGGATGCGCGTATCCGCCGGCAAACGATCGCGCAGCATGCGGCAGATCGCGTAGGACAGGTCGAGCTCCTCGCGCGAGATGAAGCCTTGCGCGGTCCCGAACGGATCGAGCTTGAATGCCTTGAAGCCTTTGGCCAGCACAGCCTTGGCGGCCTCCAAAAAGGCTTCGGGCGTGCGCTCTGTCCGGTACCAGCCATTGGCGTAGCCGAGCACGCTGTCGCGCACCTGGCCTCCGAGCAGTTGATGGATAGGCGCGCCGAGGCTTTTGCCGAGAATGTCCCAGCACGCGACCTCGATTGCGGCGATGACGGTGCGGTGGATATGGCCGCCATCGAGCGAAACGCTGTCCAGCATGCGCTTGGCCAATGCGTTGATGCGGCGCGGATCCTGGCCGATGGCGAGATGCTTCAACTCATGCACGCCGGCTTCGGTCGTCCTGATGAAGCCGTTCAGCGTGCCTTCGCCGATGCCGTGGATGCCCTTGTCCGTGTGCACTTTGACAAAGAGCCAGTTCTTCCAGCCGGCGCCGACGGTGAAGGTTTCGATCTCGGTGATTTTCATGCCGGTCCTACCCCAACCCTTTTATCGTCGCGACCATGGCGTCTGTCGTCAGGCCGTATTTCGCCTGCAAGGTCGGCACGGCGCCGCATTCGATGTAGCGGTCCGGCAGGCCGATCCGGGCCACTTTCCTGGTAATGCCGGCATCGAACAAGGTCTCGACGACAAGGCTGGCGAGGCCGCCGACCACGACATGGTTCTCCGCCGTCACGATGGTCCTGACCCCGGCGGCGAATTCCGCCACGGCCTCGGCGTCGAACGGCTTGATCGTCGGTATGTGCAGGACGCCGACCGAGATGCCATGCTTTTGCAAGGCGTCGGCCGCGTCCAGCGCCCGCTCTGTCATGAAGCCGGTCGCGATGATGCCGATATCGCTTCCCTCGCGCAGCCGGCGCGCCTTGCCGATCTGGAACCGATAGCCCGGCTCGAACACCACCGGCACGCTGCCGCGCAGCAGCCGCATGTAGACCGGCCCCCGATGCTCGGCGATGGCCTCCGTCGCGGCTTCGATCTCGGTTGCGTCGCAGGGATCGATGATGGTGAGCCCCGGGATCATGCGCATCAAGGCGAGATCCTCGATCGCCTGGTGCGTGCCGCCATAGCCGGTTGTCAGTCCAGGCAGGCCGGCGACGATCTTCACGTTGAGATTTGAGTGGGCAAGCGCGATGGCGACAAAGTCATAGGCGCGCCGCGTCGCGAACACACCGTAGGTCGTGGCGAACGGCACCTTGCCGGTGCGCGCCAGCCCGGCGGCGACGGCAACCAGATTCTGCTCCGCCATGCCGACATTGAAGAAGCGCTCGGGAAACGCATCGCGAAACGGATGGATGTCGGTGTACTTGCCGAGATCAGCTGTCAGAGCGACAATATCGGGCCGGGTCTGGCCGAGCCGCGCCAGCGCCTTGCCGAACGGCGCCTCGATGCTGCGCCGTCCGCCGCCCACCGCCTCGTCCTGGCCCATGGCCAGCGTCCGTCCGGCCTCCATCGCCGCGCCGCTCATCGGGCATCTCCCATGGTCTTTTCGAACTCGGCGATGATGCCGTCCCACCGCGCGATGTCGATGCGGAAGAAGTGCGACTTCTCGGATGTCTCGATGCGGGGCACGCCCTTGCCGGGCAAGGTGCGCAGCACGATCGCCTTCGGCCTGCCGTTGCGCTCGCGCGCCTGGGCCAGCGCTTCTACGATCGCGGTCATGTCGTTGCCGTCGATCTCCACGGTCTGCCAGCCGAAGGCGCGCCACTTGTCGGCGACCGGCTCCATGTCGAGCACCACCGGCCCGTCGGCCTGGATGCCGTTGCAGTCGATCAGCGCCACCAGCCCGTCGAGCCCGAAATGGCTGGCCGACATCGCCGCTTCCCAGGTAGAACCTTCCTGCATCTCGCCGTCGGAAAGCTCCACGAAGACGCGCGCATCGGAATGGTCGACGCGAAGGCCCAGCGCCTGGCCGACACCTTGCCCCAGCCCGTGGCCGAGCGAACCGCCGATGACCTCGACACCCGGCGTCGTGTCGAGCGTGGACATTTCGAGCCGGCTGTTGTCGGCGCCGTAGGTGATGAGCTCGTTGACAGGGATGATGCCGGCCTCGGCCAGCGCGGCCCACAGCGCGATCGAATAGTGTCCGGTCGAAAGCAGGAAGCGGTCACGGTCGGCCCAGGCCAGATTGTCCGGGTCGTAGCGCAACTCGTGGAAGTAAAGCGCCGCCAGGGCGTCGGCGATGCCGAGACCCTGGCCGATGTAGCCCTGCCCCTGCCCACGGGCCATGGTCAGCATATGGCGCCGCAGCCTTGTCGCCTTGCGTTCGAGCGCGCCGATATCGGCGCTGCCGGGGGGAGAATTTCGCAGCATCGGATCAGTCCTTGTCGAGCCCGCCCGACATGTTGAGCCGTTCGGCGGTCATGTAATCAGGCGCGTCGAGGCAGAGCCAGACGACTGCTTCTGCCACCTCGGCGATTTCGGCGCGGCGGCCGAGCGGGATGCGGCGGGTGCGCTCGTCGAGAAAGGCCTGCAGGTCGTTGCGGCCATTGGCGCGGGCGAGATCGACCTCGGTCGACCGCTGCATCTCGGTGTCCATCATGCCCGGCGCCAGGCTGTTGACCAGCACGCCATAGGGCGCCAGCGCCACGGCAGCGGCGCGGGTGATGGAATCGACGCCGGCCTTGCTCGCCGTATAGGCGGTGTAGTCGGGCAGGGCCATGCGCGAGCCCGGCGAGGTGATGTTGACGATGCGGCCGGAGCGCTGGTCGCGCATGATGCGCCCGGCAGCCTTGCAGGCCATGGCAAGCGCGGTGACATTGAGCGCCAGCGTGCGTGTCCAGGCCCTGAAGGTGGCGTCGAGAAACGGCTCGATGACGCCATAGCCGGCATTGTTGACCAGGATGTCGATGCCGCCCCAGCGCTCGACCACTTTTGTGACCGCCGCCTCCGGCGCGCCTTCGAGCGTGAAGTCGCCAACGATGCTTTCGGTCCGCGCGCCGGTCTCGCTGATCAGCCTGACGGTCTCGGCCAGCCCCTCGCCATTGATGTCGGTGACCGCGACGGCGCAGCCGCGCCGGGCAAGCTGGATCGCGACCTCACGGCCAAGGCCGCCGGCTGCCCCGGTGACCAGGGCTCTCCTGAGCGCGTCGGTTTGATTTTCAGCAGGCAAGCGAACACCCTCCCGGTGGCCATCTTGACGAAATTGATACCGGTACCATAAATGCCTGTCAACGGGGATGTGCTATCGTTCGTCGGCCATCGATCCGCCAATGCTGGGAGCAAAGAGATGCCGGGAGGAAAGAGATGAAAGTCGTCGCGCTCGAAACGCTGCAACTGGCGGAGTTCCCATTCCTGTTCTGGCTGCGCGTCCATACCGATGCCGGCATCATCGGCACGGGCGAAACCTTCTGGGCGCCGGGGCCGGTCGCTTCCTACATCCACGACAATGTCGCTTCCTATCTCCTCGGCAGGGATCCGCGCGACATCGAACTGCACGACCGCACGCTCGGCAGCGTCTATGTCGGCGCGCGCGATTCCGGAGCCGAGGTCAGGGGCAATTCCGCGGTCAACATCGCGCTGTGGGACATATATGGCCAGGCGCTTGGCGAACCGGTCTGGCGGCTGCTTGGCGGGCGCACCCACAAGACGGTGCCGATCTACAACACCTGCGCCGGCTACAAGCATGTGCGCGCCACCAAGAAGAACGCGCTCTTCGAGCGCGGCGAGGACTGGTCGCTGAAGGCGGGCGATTCAAACGAAGGACCTTACGAAGACCTGCTCGCCTGGCGCTACAATGCCGGCGACCTCGCCAGAAGCCTTAAATCCGAGGGCATTCGCGCCATGAAGATCTGGCCGTTCGATATCGCCGCCGAGGCTTCGAACGGCACGCGCATCTCGCTCGCCGACCTCGACAAGGCGCTTGAGCCTTTCGCCAAAATTCGCGAGGCGGTCGGCCGCGACATGGAGATCATGGTCGAACTGCACGGCCTTTGGACCTTGCCGCCGGTGTTGCGCATCGCCGACGCCCTGAAGGCCTACGACGTCGCCTGGCTGGAAGAGCCGATCCGCTACAACGAGCTCGACGCCATGGCCGAACTCGCCCGCCACACCTCGATACCCGTCGCCGCCAGCGAACGACTGGCCTCGCGACAGATGTTCAAGCAGCTGATCGACAAGCGCGCCGCCAGCGTCATCATGATCGATCTGGCCTGGTGCGGCGGCCTCTCCGAGGCGCGCAAGATCGCCAACATGGCCGAAGCCAGCGAACTGCCCGTGACCTTGCATGACTGCACTGGACCCATCGTCTATGCAGCCAGTTGCGCCCTGTCGGCGACCTTGCCCAACGTCAATTACCAGGAAGCGGTGCGCGCCTATTTTACCGGCTGGTACACCGAAATCGTCGCCGACATTCCGCCCGTCAGGGACGGCCACGTCGGGCCGCTCGAAGGTCCGGGGCTTGGCCTCAGCCTGCGGCCGGAGCTGCTTCAGCGAGCCGACGCCACCGTTCGGGTCACGAAAATCTAGCGCCTTTCCCAACTGGTTCAGAGCCAGTAGACATTATGCTATTATAATCTATGATACGTCGAAGCGGGCGGCCAACAAGCCCGCCGCCGGCGCTCTCCGCCCGGCGTCAGACGCATTCAGGGAGGCTTTGGTGGCAATGTCTGCAGCGCGCGCACGCCAGGATTTCAACGGTGCGCCAAATCTGCCCGACCGGAAAATCCTGCTCGACCTGTTCGAACGCATGGTGCTGCTGCGCCGCTTCGAAAGCATTGCCCAGATCGCCTGCCGCAAGGGCGAAACCCCCGGCTTTCTCCACCTCTATATCGGCGAGGAAGCGACCGGCGTCGGCGTCTGCGCGCATCTGAGACCCACTGACTGGGTCACTTCGACCCATCGCGGTCACGGCCATGCGTTGGCCAAGGGGGCTGACCCCGGTCGGGTCATGGCCGAGCTGTTCGGCAAGGCCGACGGCATCTGCGGCGGCCGTGGCGGCACCATGCATCTCTATGATCGCTCCGTCGGCCTGTTCGGCACCAACGGAATCGTCGCCGCCGGCATTGGCCATGCCGTCGGCATCGGCATGAGCGCGCGCCGGCAGGGCAAGGACGACATCGGCGTTGCCTTCTTCGGTGATGGCGCCGCCAACCATGGCGGCTTCCACGAGGCGCTCAACTTCGCCGCCGTGCAGCGCGCGCCCGCCGTGTTCATCTGCGAGAACAACCTCTACGCGACAGCGACGCCGCTGAAGTCGATCACGCTCAACCCCGAGATATCAACCAAGGCGGCTTCCTATGGCATGCCCGGCGTCGCGGTCGACGGCAACGACGTGTTCGCCGTCTGGCTGGCCATGAAGGAAGCCACCGAGCGCGCCCGCGCCGGCAAGGGCCCCACCCTGATCGAGGCCAAGACCTACCGCACCGTTGGCCACCACGAGGGCGACCCCGTCATCGGCACCTACCGCACGCAGGAGGAACTCGACGCCTGGATCAAGCGCGATCCAATCGACATGTTCCGCAAGAAGCTGATCGAGGATTACGGCGTCGCTGATGCGGATGCGCTCGCCGCCATCGAAACGCGGATCGAGAAGGTCGTCCAGGAAGCGCTGACCTTCGCCCGCAATTCGCCCGAGCCCGATCCGTTGACGGTGCGACAGCACGTCTTTGCCGATCCGATCAATCCGCCGTCTGCCTTGCAGCCACGCGCCGTTGGAGAAACCCGGACGCAAGGCTGGCTGGAAGCGGTTCGCGACGGCATTGCTGAGGAAATGCGCGCCAATCCGGCGATCCTCTATTTCGGCGAAGGCACTGGCGAGCGCGGCGGCAGCTTTGCCCACACCAAGAATCTCTGGCAGGAATTCGGCGCCGATCGCATGGTCGACACGCCGATCTCAGAACAGGGTTTTACCGCTGCCGCGGTCGGCGCCTCGGCCACCGGCGCGCGCACGGTCTCTGACCTGATGTTCGCCGACTTCGCCTTCGAGACCGCTGGGCAGATTTTCCTGCAGGCGGCCAAGCTGCGCTACATGACCAGCGGCGTCATGAGCGCGCCGATGGTGGTGCGCGTCGGCGCCGGTGCGTTGCGCAGCTCCGGTCCGCACCACAGCGGCATCTATCATCCGGTGTTCGCCCACATGCCTGGACTGATCGTCTGCGTTCCCTCGACCCCGGCCGATGCCAAGGGCCCGATGAAGACCGCGCTCAGGGCTGGCGACCCCGTCATCATGCTGGAACCCAAGGCGCTGTTCGCCTCCAAGGGCGAGGTGCCTATGGGCGAGCATTTCGTTCCCTTCGGCGTCGCGCGCATCGCCAGGGCCGGCGCCGACATCACCATCGTTGCCGCCGGTCAGATGGTGCAGCGTGCACTCGAAGCGGCGCAAGCGCTGGCTAGTGAAGGCATCGAGGCCGAGGTCATCGACCCGCGCACCATCATGCCGCTCGACATCGACACGATCGTCGACAGCGTGCGCAAGACGCATCGGCTGCTTGTGGTGGACGAGGCCTGGGCCATGTGCGGCCTCGGCGGCGAGATCGCGCAGGCGATCAACGAGCTCGCCTTCGACGAACTCGACGCGCCGCCTGGAAGGCTGCACACCGCGCCGACCTCGCATCCCTTCGCGCCGGTGCTGGAGCGCGCCATGCTGGTCGATACCGCGCGCATCGCCCAGGGCGCGCGCGACGTTATTTCGGGCCGGCCGCCGGTGCCGGATCACTGGTACACGGTCGGCCTGAAAAGTGCTGCGCCGGCTAATTTGGCGCCTGCTCCGGTCAAGGCACCGCCCGTGGCGCCGGCGCCGGCCATTTCCGCAGCCGGAGACGACGAGCCGATAACCATGCCGTTCGGCGATCTGACCGTCAGCGAAGGCACAGTCGTCAAATGGCTGAAGTCGGTCGGCGATGCCGTCAAGGAGGGCGAGTTGATCGCCGAGATCGAGACCGACAAGGCGGTCGTCGAGATCGAGGCGCCGGTCGGCGGAACGCTTTGCGCAATCGATCAGCCGGTTGGCGCCGTGGTGCCGATGGGCGGCCGCATCGGCGGCATCAAAAAGTAACGCATCCCAATACGAGATCCGAAGGACTGGCATGAAGATTCTGTGCGCCAACTGGCAAGCCGCCGACGAGGCCGAACTCGAGCGCGAGCATTATCCCGACATCGAGTTCGTGCTCGCGCGATCGACCAATGACAGGGCGGCCACGCTCGATCCGGCCATCTGCGAGACGGTAGACGCCGTCATAAACTACTCGCCGACCCACAATGTCGCCGCCGCTCCGGCGGCCTTCCCCAAGGCCCGTATTGCCGTCCGCTCAGGCGTCGGATTCGACAACATCGACACGGCGGGCTGGGGCGCGCGCAGGATTCCGGCCTGCAATGTGCCCGACTATGGCACGACCGAAGTCGCCGACCATGCGATCGGCCTGATGCTGGCGCTGACGCGCGGCACCTCGGCATATGGCGCGGCGCTTTCCGGCCATGGTCCCGAAGGCTGGCATTTCTCCAAAGCGCCGTTGGTGCGCCGCCACAAGGGCGCTACTTTCGGCATTGTCGGGCTCGGCCGCATCGGGCTTGCCACGGCCCGCCGCGCCGCCGCCTTCGACATGAAGGTGGTGTTCCACGATCCGCATCTGCTGTCGGGCGTCGATCTGTCGACCGGCTATGAGAGGGTGCATTCGCTGGCTGAGTTGATGGGCCGCGCTGATGTCGTCAGCGTCCACACGCCGCTCAGCGACGAGACGCGAAAGCTGCTCGGCGCGGCTGCCTTCGATGCCGCTAAGCCCGGCCTTGTGCTGATCAACACGGCGCGCGGCCCGATCGTCGACCTCGACGCGCTGGAGGCCGCCATGCGCAAGGGCACCGTCGCGGGCGCCGGGCTCGACGTGCTGCCGAGCGAACCGGGCGATCTCGATCATCCGCTTTTGGCGGCATGGCGCCGCCGCGAACCCTGGATCGCCAATCGTCTGATCGTCACGCCGCATGCCGCCTTCTACAGCCCGGCGTCGATGCGCGACCTCCGGCTGAAATCGATCGAGGTCGTACACGCCTACCTCGCCGAGGGCCGCCTCACCAACTGCGTCAATTCGGAGTTCCTGAAATGAATGCGGCCCTGGCACAGGCGAGGCGCCTCGCTGTCTCGCCCTATGCCCGCCGTCTGGCGCGCGAGCGCGCGCTGCCACTCGAGATACTTCGCGGCAGCGGCCCGCATGGCCGCATCCTGGCCGCCGACGTGCTGGGCTTCGCTTCGGCGGCCGTTCCGGCAATCGTACCGGAGGCCGCCGTCTCGCCCGAGCCCGTCACTCCCCCCGCGCCGGCCACCGCACCTATCCGCATCGCATCCTTCGCGACGTCGATCGCGCTCGGCCCGCTGAAGGATCTGCTCAAGGCGCTCGAGACGTCGGGTCATGCGTTTGATATCGAGGACGTGCTGCTGCGCGCGGCCGGTCGGGCATCTGCCCAGGTGCCGGACGTTGGCGCCGGCAATGGACCCGTGGCCCTGGAACTGGCCGGCCGGCAGGCTGTGTTCGTCACCGTTCCCGAGATGCCGATGCTCTCGTTGCGCGCGACGCGGCTCGCGGCCCTGGCCGACGGCCGCGACGATGCCGAAAAACCGGCGACATTGTCGCTGCGGCTGCTGGCGGCAAGCGACATCCGGCCTGTGATGATGCCGCTTCTGGCTGACCGTGCCATGCGCCTCACCGTTTGCGTCGCGACGGCCGGCGACTGTGCCGAATGCCTGTTCACGGTGGATGCGGCAAGCCTGGACGAGGCGGCCGCCGCCGCCTGGCTTTTGGGGCTGAAGTCGTCGATCGAGCGCCCGCTCCGGCTTTTCGTCTGATACGGTTGATGGCTGTCGTCCTTGCCTAGCCTCGGCCCGAGGAAGCTATTATAAAAGCTTCGACACAGGCGCGACGAGGCACATGGACCATTCCGTTCCCACCATCGACAGTCTTCCCAAGCGCACGCTCGGCCGCGCAAACGGGCCGCTCTATCGCCAACTCGCCGACATCCTGCGCGAACCGATCGGCAACGGCACTTTCCCGGTCGGCGGCGAATTGCCGAAGGAGGCGACCATCGCCGAGCATTTCGGTGTCAGCCTCATCACCGTGCGCCAGGCGTTGCGCGACCTCGAGGCCGATGGGCTGATCCGGAAACGCTCCGCCAAGCCGGCAGTGGTCGCTGCCCGCAGCCCGTCGGTCAATCTGAGCTGGAAGTTCAAGAACTTCGCCGACATGGCCGCCTTCACCAAGGACGCGCAGTTGACGGTGAAATCCTATCGCAAGGAGGTTTCGCCGGTGCTCCAGCGCCATTTCGGCATGGGCAAGGACGAGGCGGGCTATTGCCTGCGCAGCGTTTTGTCGATCGGCGAACAGCGCAAGGCGCAGATCACCACCTATTTCCCGCCCGACATCGGCGCTCGCCTCAAGCGCGAGGATTTCTCCGACGTGCTGATCTTCCGTTCGGTGCAGAAGCATCTCGGCTTGCGGCTCGATGTGGCGCACGTCACGGTGCGCGCCGAGATCGCTGATGAGGCGGTCGCCGCCGACCTTGGCATCGCGCTCGGCAAGCCGGTGCTGACGGTGGAAATGCTCTACCAGTCGGCCGATCAGCGCAGCATCGAGTTCTCCGTGGCCCGCCACCCCGCCGACATCTTCAGCATCACCTATGATGCGCCCAACGACCTGTCCTGAGGCGGTGCGGCACCGCCACTTTCTGATGCGGCCCGCATAGACAGGCAGATAAAATTATAATAGCATGATAGCTAAGCTGGTAGCCCGGCCGTGAACCGGGTTTTCGGTCCGGGAATCCGGTGAATTCCGTTCGTGGGCGCGGCGTCGAGGAGAGCCTCGGCAAATTGACATCTGCAATTGGTACCGGTATCATCTGTTGTCCTTGCCCGATCAAGCTGGCGCAGTCCATCAGCGGCAAGGCAGGAAACACAGGGAGGAGACCATGAGAAAGAGGAGCTTGGGCGCCTGCTTCGTGGCGCTTGCCGGGGTCGCCATCGCCATGGGCGCTATGCCCGGCCATACCGCGACCCAGAAGTCCTACACCATCTATCTCTCGAACAATTTCGTCGGCAATGACTGGCGCCAGCAGATGGAGCGCGTCGCCAATGTGGCCGTCAACAAAGGACCGCTGAAAGGCCGCGTCGATCTCAAGATCGAGAACGCGGAGAATACGGTCCAGGCGCAGATCAATTCGCTGAACAACATCATCCGCCAGAAGCCGGCCGCCATCCTGATCGACGCTTCGTCGGCCGAAGCGCTCAACCCGACGATCAAGAAGGCCTGCGACGCCGGCATCGTCGTCGTCAGTTTCGACCAAACCGTGTCGGCCGAATGCGCTTATAAGCTGCATTCCGATTTCGACATCATGGCCAACAACCAGGCCGAGTGGATGGCTTCCATTCTCGGCGGCAAGGGCAAGGTGCTGATGGACCGTGGCCTTGCCGGCGCGCCGATCTCCGAACAGTTCGAGAAGAATTTCGGCGCCGTGTTGAAGAAGTACCCAGGCATCGAGATCGTCGGCTACTTCAACGGCAACTATGCCGCGGGTCCCGAGCAGGAAGGCGTGGCCAGCCTGCTTGCCGCGCACCCGGAAGTCGATGGCATCTTCTCGCAGGGCTACGGCACCGGCGCCATCAAGGCGCTGCAGAATGCCGACCGGCCGATGGTGCCGATCGTTGCCGCCGCCTTCAACGGCACCGGCATCACCTGCGCCGAGACCAGGGGCGCGAAATGCTGGCTCGGCGCCAATCCGCCCTCGCTGTCGGCCGAGGCGATCAAGCTCGCCGTCGACATTCTCGATACCGGCAAGAAGCCTGAGAACACGACGGTCCTGTTCAACTCGCCCGGCCTGACCACGGATATGGTGGACGCCAAATACGCGCCGAACTCGTCGGCGGTGAAGATCGAACTCGGCAAGACCGTGTTTCCCGACCTGGCGCCGGGCTTGTCCTTGCCGGTGTCCCCGACCTGGGTGGAGATCACGCCGAAGGAGGCTTCCGGAAGCTGAGCCTTGTCAATGCGGACGCCGCTTGGCGTCAGAGTTTCAAAACGAAGAATGGGAGGAAAAAACATGAAATCATTGAGCCGTAACATCGGCCTTGCCGCGCTTGCCGCCACCATGATGGCGACAGGCATGCAGTCCGGTCATGCCGAGGACAAGAAGCCCTACACCATCTATCTCTCGAACAATTTCGTCGGCAACGACTGGCGCCAGCAGATGGAGCGCGTCGCCACGGTCTCGGTCAACAAAGGCCCGCTCAAGGGACGCGTCGATCTCAAGATCGAGAATGTCGAAAACACCGTCCAGGCGCAGATCAATTCGCTGAACAACATCATCCGCCAGAAGCCGGACGCCATCCTCGTCGACGCCGGCTCCGATTCGGCGTTGAATCCGACCATCAAGAAGGCCTGTGACGCCGGCATCGTCGTCATCTCCTTCGACCAGGTGGTGACCGAGCCTTGCGCGCTCGCCGTCGCTTCCGACTGGGACCGCATACCCTCGGTCATGGCCGAATGGATGGCCGTACAGCTGGGCGGCAAGGGCAACATCATTCTCGATCGCGGCCTTGCCGGTGCGCCCATCTCGGCGCAGTTGCAGGGCGGGTATGAGAAGGTTCTGGCGAAATATCCCGACATCAAGATCGTCGGCTACTACAACGGCAATTATGCGCTCGGGCCGGAGCAGTCCGGTGTCGCCGCGCTGCTTGCCGCCAACCCGAAGATCGACGGCATCATGACGCAAGGCTATGGCTCGGGCGCCATCCAGGCGCTGAAGGATGCCGGCCGCCCGATCGTTCCGGTCGTCGGTTTCTCCTACAATGTCGCCGCCGTCACCTGCGCCCAGACGCAGGGCGCCAAGTGCATTCTCGGCTCCAACCCGGCCTATCTCTCGTCCGAGGCGATCAAGCTTGCCGTCGAGATTCTCGACACCGGCAAGAAGCCGGCCGAACGTTCCGTGTCGGTCAAGGGCGACTTCGTCACCACCGACCCCTTCGAGTCCAAGCTCTATCCCGGCACCAAGATGATCAAGATCGCGGTCGGCGAAAACGCCTTCCCCGACCAGGCGCCGGGCCTGACGCTGCCGATCACGCCCGACTGGGTCGAGATCACCGCTGCGGAAGCCGCCGGCTCGAAGTAACATCCGATACCACGACCCTGTCTCCCGGCATCGCAAGATGCCGGGAGAGCTTTTCGAAGGCGCATCCATGGATCTCGTCACCGTCAACGGCCTGACCAAACGCTATGGCGGCATCGTCGCGCTGAGCGATGCGACATTCAGCGCCCGCGCCGGCGAGGTGCACGCGCTGCTCGGCGAGAACGGCGCGGGAAAAAGCACCTTCATCCAGATCCTGTCGGGCGCGGTCAGGCATGATGGCGGCTCGATCCTCATCGATGGGCAGGACTATCGTCCCGCCAATCCGGATGCCGCGCAGGCGCGGGGCATCGCCGCGGTCTTCCAGGAACTGTCGCTGATCCCCGACCTCAGCGTCGAACAAAACATCTGGTTCCGCCACGAACCGAGGACACTGCTGCGCACCGTCAATCGCGGGGAGATGCGGCGCAAGACGCTGGCGCTGCTCGAAAAATACAGTTTTCCCACACTTCGCCCGGATCGGGAGTTGCGCCGGCTGACGCTGGCCGAGCGGCAGATCGTCGAGATCGCCAAGGGCCTGGCCAAGGACCCCCGCATCATCATCCTCGACGAGGCGACCTCGGCGCTGCCCGCGCGCGAGGCAGAATGGCTGCTGAAGCTTACACGCCAGCTTGCCGCGGAAGGCAGGCTGGTGATCTTCATATCGCACCGCATGGCGGAGGTCCGCGCCATCGCCGACCGGTTGACCATCTTCCGCAATGGCGCCACCGTCGCGGCGCATGAGGCCAACGCCGTGTCCGACAACGAGATCGTCGCCCAGATGATCGGCCGGCATCTCGACCGTCTCTATCCCGAGCGCATACCGACCGCGACCGACCGCGTTGCGTTGAAGGTGCAGGGGATTTCGAGCGGCAGCCGGCTGTCCGGTGTCGAGTTTGCCTTGCGTGAAGGCGAGGTGCTCGGCGTCGGCGGCCTGCAGGGGCACGGCCAGCGCGAATTGTTCCAGGCGCTGTTCGGGGCGACAAGGGCGACCGGCGCGGTCGAACTGTGGGGCAAGCCGGTCTCGATCGCCAATCCGCGTCAGGCGCTCACTGGCAGGGACGGTATCGCTCTTGTGCCGGAGGACCGGCGCGGCCAGGGTCTTCTGCTGACCAAGAGCGTGCGCGAGAACCTGACGCTGTCGGTGATCAAACGCTTTACCGAAAACGGCTTGCTAAGCCGGCAAAAGGAAGCTGAGTTGGTCAAGGAAATGGTCGACTTCCTCCGCATCAAGGCGGGCACGCCCGAACAGCTCGCGGGCACGCTCTCGGGCGGCAACCAGCAGAAGGTGATCTTCGGCAAGATGCTGCTGACGCAGGCGCGCATCTTGCTGCTCTACGATCCGACGCGCGGCGTCGATGTCGGCACCAAGGGCGAGATCTTCCAGCTGATGCGCGACCTTGCGGCCAAGGGCTATGCGATCCTGTTCCATTCCAGCGACATGCCCGAGCTCGTCCATGTCGCCGACCGGGTGATGGTGATGCGCAATGGCCGCATCGCCGCGACGCTGGAAGGCGACCATATTTCGGAGGAGGAAATTCTGCGCGCCGCCATGCTTGAAACCAGGGCTGCTTGAGGCATGGTGATGACTGTTGAGCAAACCGCCGAGATGGCGCAAAGGCCGGCCGAAATGAAGTCGGTAAATCCTGGCATCGACTGGCGTGGCCGTGCGCTCGACCGCGCGCCGTTCCTTGTCGCTTGCCTGATGCTGGCCCTGATCGTCGCCATCTATGGCAGCCTGCAATCCGGCGTCTTCACGCTCGACGAAATCAATCTCGACACGGCGGCGGCGATGACGCTGATGCTGGCCGCGACTGGCCAGACCATCGTTCTGTTGCGCGGCGGCATCGACCTGTCGATCGGCGGCATGATCAGCCTCGGCACGGTGATCGCGGCAACGCGCTTCACCGATGACCCCTCGACGACGGCATTTTGGGCGCTGGCCATCCTGGCGCTCGGCTTCGGCATCGGCGCGTTGAACGGGCTGCTGATCTCCCTGCTCAGGCTGCAGCCCTTCCTGGTCACGCTCGCCACTTGGTCGATATTGAACGGCATCGCCATGATCATCCTGCCGACCGATGGCGGCAGCGTGCCGTCCTGGTGGGTGGGCTTTGCCTCCGCACAGCTTTTCGGCCTGACCAGCCCGGTCTGGATGCTGCTCGCGCTGCTCGTGTTCTGGTGGTGGTTTCGCGCGACGGGGACAGGCATCACCATCCAGGCTTCGGGGTCGAACGAGAAGTCCGCTTTCCTGTCGGGCGTCTCGATCACCCGCGTCAATCTCGTCACTTATGGGCTCTCTGGCCTGTTCGCGGCAGGCGCGGCGCTGTTCCTGGTGACCCAGACCGGCGCCGGTTCGCCGACCATCGGCAAGGACTACATCCTACCTTCGGTGGCGGCGGCGGTAATTGGCGGCGTCAGCCTGTTCGGCGGCCGTGGCCATCTCGCCGGAACACTGATCGGCGCCTTCGTGCTGACGCTGATCGGCAACCTCGTCTTCGTCCTTCACGTGTCCAGCTACTGGCAGCCCGTCGCGTCAGGCGTCATCCTGCTGCTTTCGGTGCTGGCCAGTTCCATTGCCGAGAAGGCCGCGAGGAGCCGGGTTCAATGAGCGCCTTCCTCGCCCGCAATCGCCTCATCGTGCTCGCCTATGCCGGCATGGTCGTGCTCCTCCTGGTCACCGCGCTGTTCTCGCCGGGCTTCCTGTCCGTCTCCAACATGCGCTCAACCGTAGTGCTGGCAGCCTTCGTCGGCATCGTCGCGCTCGGCCAGACATTCGTCATCATCGGCGGCGGCATCGATCTCTCCGTGCCATGGGTGCTGAATTCGGCGGCGATCATCATGGCGCTGCTGTGCGGCGGTCAGGATGTGCCGCTGGTGTGGGTGACGCCCCTGCTGCTGGCAGGCGGCGCCTTCATCGGCCTGATCAACGGTGTCGGCGTCGCCCGCTTCGGCGTGCCGCCGATCATCATGACGCTGGCAACCAACGTCATCCTGCAAGGTCTCATCCTGGTGCTGACCGGCGGCTCGCCGACGCCGTCCGCCCCGGCCCTGATCCAGTTCCTGTCCGTTGGCCGCATCGGTGGCTTCCCGGTCATCGCGCTGATCTGGCTGGCGCTGACGCTGGTTGCGACATTGCTGCTCTCCAAGGCGGCGTTCGGCCGCCATCTCTATGCGCTCGGCACCAGCGCCACCGTCGCCGAGTTTTCCGGCGTGCCAACCGCGCGCACCACCATTCTCACCTATGTCGCCTCAGGCCTCACCGCCGCTTTCGCCGGCATGCTTCTGACCGGCTATTCCGGCCAGGCCTATCTCGGCATGGGCGACGCCTATCTGTTCACGTCGATCGCCGCCGTTGCCATTGGCGGCGCCTCGATCCTGGGCGGCAGCGGCCACTATCTCGGCACCGTCGCCGGCGCCATGGTGCTGACCATCCTGACCGGGCTGCTGCCGGCGCTCAACCTGTCGAGCGGCGCGTTGCTCATCGTCTACGGCGCGGTGATCCTGCTCACCGTCTCGATCGGCAGCGAGGCCTTCGCCGGCCTTGGCGGCCGGCTGCGCCGGAATTGAATGGAGGGGAAATGGTCGAGATCACCTGTGTCGTCGATGCCGGCGCCGAACTTGGCGAAGGCACGCTATGGGACCCCAAGGCCGGGGTGCTCTGGTGGATCGACATCTGGAAGAAGCTGATCCATCGCTACGACCCCGCGACCGGCAGGGACGACGTTTTCGAGGCGCCGGAATATCTCGGTTGCCTCGGCCTGCGCGAGAAGGGCGGCCTGGTGCTGACCATGACCGACGGCTTTCATTTCTTCGATCCCGCGACGGGCGCCTTCGAGGCGATCGTCGATCCGGAAGCGCATATGCCGAAAACCCGCTTCAACGACGGCAAGCCGGACCGCCAGGGCCGCTTCTGGTCGGGCTCGATGTTTGAGGTGCCGGGCCAACCGATCGAGTTCATCGGCGCGCTCTATCGCCTCGATCCCGATCTTTCCGTGCACAAGATGATCGATGGCATCGGCTGCTCCAACGGGCTCGCCTGGAGCCCGGATTCGAAGACCATGTATTTTTCCGACAGCCATGCCGGCGCGGTGTGGGCCTATGATTTCGACCCCGCCACCGGCGATATCGAGAACCGCCGCACCTTCATCGACATGACGGTGACCGGCGGCGTCGCCGATGGCGCCACCGTCGATGCCGAAGGTTGCTACTGGGTCACCATCCCGGTGACCAGCAAGGTCTGCCGCTACGACCCCCAGGGGAGGCTGATGCAGACCGTGCTCTTGCCCACCGACCTGCCGACCTGCTGCGAATTCGGCGGCAAGGATCTCGACATTCTCTACGTCACTTCGGCGGTGCTGAAGCGCCCAGCCAGTCATTTCGCCGGCCAGAAGAATCCGGGCGGCCTGTTTGCGCTCGACGTCGGCGTCAAGGGCCTGACGCTGCCGGCGTTCAAGGGATGACGTCCTCGCTCATACCGCCGACATGACCAAAGGCGTTTCGACTTTCCGTGTCGTTCCGGTCGCGAAACGACGCTCGAGATAGCCGGCATAGAGCGACAATGGCCAGCACAAGGCGAAGTAGATAATCGACACCGTACCGAACACCATGACCGGCTGGAAGGTCACGGTGTTGACCTGCGTCGCGGCGCGCGCAAGCTCGGTCAGCCCGATCAATGAGGCGATCGACGTCGTCTTCACGATCTGCACCATGAAGCCGACCGTCGGCGGCAGCATCAGCCGCACAGCCTGGGGAATGATCACCAGCCGCAGCGTCCTGACGAAGCGGAAGCCCAGTGCTGTCGCCGCTTCCCATTGTCCTCGCGGGATCGCCTCGATGGCGCCGCGAAAGATTTCGCCGAAGAAGGCGCCGCCATTGAGCGAGAAAGTGACGGCCGCGGCCACCCACGGGTCTGGCCGGTAGCCCAGCAGGGACGAGCCGTAATAGGCCATGAACAGCTGGATCAGGATCGGCGTGCCCATGAAGAACTGGATGTAACCGGCGGCAAGCCAGCGCAGCGGCCGCGCCGGGGCCACCCTGACCGCCGCAATGAGCAGACCGATCAGGCCGCCACCGGCGAAGCCGACCAGCGCCAGCAGGATCGTCCAGCGCGTTGCCAGAAGCAGGAACATCAATTCATTGGGGCCGAAATCGCGCAGACTCATGGCCTCAGACCTTCCACCGGAACAACAGTCTGCCCACCCCGGCGAAAAGCAGGCTCGCCGCCTGCACCACGGCGAAATAAATGACCGCGATGACGATGTAGACCTCGAAGCTGCGGAAGGTCTGCATGACGAGGTTGTTGGCGACCGCCGTCAGCTCTTCCGCGGCGATGGCGCCGACGATCGAGGTTCCCATGATCTGCAGGATGAATTGCGCCGAGAGCGACGGGTAAACAGCACGCGCCGCCGGCACCAGCACGACGTGGCGGATGATCCGGTAGCGGCTGAGCCCCAACGATTTGGCAGCCTCGATCTGCCCTTCGGGATGGCCTCGATACCGGCGCGCAGGATCTCCGTGGCATAGGCGCCGAGATGGATCGACAGCGCGACGATTGCCGCCGTGCTGCTCGACAGTTTGAAGCCGAACAGCGGCAGCGAGAAGAAGACGAAATAGAGCTGGATCAGCAGCGGCGTGTTGCGGATCAGCTCGACATACCAGGCGATCGGCCAGGACAGGACGCGCGGCCCGTAACTGCGCCCGACCGCGCCGAATATGCCTATGAGGGTGCCGAACAGGATCGACAGCGCCGCCAGCTGGATGGTCTTTTCCAGCCCGCGCAGCAGCAGGTCGAGATGCACCAGCACCGGGCCGAATTGCAGGGCGGTTTGCATTGATATCCCGTCACGAGGTCAGGGAAATGGGGCCGCTCTCACGCGGCCCCGCCGAAGACGAGGCAATCAGAACACCGGCAGCACGGGCAGCGGCTGGTTGCGGTATTTCATCGACAGCGCGTCCAGCGTGCCGTCTGTCTTCATCGTGAACAGCCAGGTGTTGATCCACTGGCGCAGATTGTCGTTGCCCTTGGCCACGCCGATGCCGAAGTAGAAGGTCTTCAGCACGTATTTCTGCTCGAAGGCGTCGCCGTTCTGGGCCTTCTTCAAATAGATCTCGCCATAGTCGCCGCCGCCCATGGCGTCGATCTGGCCAGACACCATCGCCTGAAGCAGCGAGGAATAGTCGTCGAAGCGCAGGATCTCGATGCCGGGATTGGTCTCGGCGGCCTTGGTCAGCAATCCGTCCTCGCCGGTGCCGCGCGTCAGGCCGACCTTCTTGCCGACGAGGTCGGCGACACCCTTTATGCTGGCGCTCTTCGGCGCGATCACCACAGCCGACTGGCCGGCATAGGGAATCGAATAATCGATCTGGATGGCTCTGGCCGGCGTGATCGAAAAGATGGAGATCACCGCGTCGACCTGCTTGGTCAGCAGCGCCGGAATGCGGCCGGGAGAGGTGACGGTGACGAACTCGACCGGCACGCCCAGCGCCTCGCCCATCTTGTTGGCGACCTCGATGTCGAAGCCGGTCGGTTTCAGATTGGCGTCGAGAAAGCCGTAGGGCGGGGTCGTGGTGTCGATGGCGACGACCAGCTTGCCGCGCGCGATGATATCCTCGACCGACTGCGCCGAGGCGGTGGACGGTGCCAGCACCGAAAACGCCAGCACAATGCCGGCCAGCAAGGCGCCGGCCCCTCTCAGGAAAGTCCGCATGTTTTCCTCCCATGCATTTCTGGCGCCTTGCGTCTGTATCGGCGGTGCGGGGCGCACTCGCCGCCCGACGATTTGAAACTGACCTCCCGCTCGCCGGCATCCCTTGAAAACCGGGGAAACCGCGTCCTCTTCGCGAGTTATAATGGTATGCTATTATAATATTCTTGGCCTGTCCATTAACACTCGGATAGGGATGCTTGATCAACTGATACCGGTACCATTGGTTTTGATTTTGTTCCCGGCGTCAAGCGGGGCGCGGCGGCCGACGGCGCGGACATTCATGGCGCTGCCGAATTCCGCCGAGCCCCAGAGGTCCGGCCTTTCGAGAACCTGTTGCGGATCATAGAAACTGCGGCCGAGGCCGCAGGGCCGCGTGCTCTTTGCTGTTACCGGCGCGTCTGGCTCGCGGCGCGACGTACGCTTTGCAGCAGGATGGCAAGGCAGCCGACCAGCAGCAGCGCGCCGCCGAGCAGCGGCGGCAACGCCAGCAGTTTCACAGCCGCCGCGACGGCCGCCACCAGCACCAGCGCCAGCAGCGCCAGATTGCCGTCATCGACGAACATGCCGAAGAATTCCTTGACGATGAGACGAATGACGGTCATCGGGCGAGCCCTCCGGCGGGTCTTGGATAGGCGCCGCGCAGCCAGCGCACCATGGCAAAGGCAGCGAGCGAGACGATGGCGAAGATGGCGAGCAAAGCGAGATCGGCGCCGGGCCACTCCGCGCCGATGCCTTCGCCGGTCCAGAAGATGCCGAAGCTGGTCAGCATCAGTCCGACCACGAATTTGAGCGCGTTCTCCGGCACCCGCGCCAGCGGCCGGTGGACGGCGAAGCCGACAAGCATCACCAGGACGAAGGCCGCCAGCGCGCCCATGCTGGCGTAAAACGTCTGCTCGTGCGCGGCGCCGACCGCGATCACGATGAAAACCACCTCGACGCCCTCGAGCAGCACCGCCTTGAAGGAGGCCAGTCCGGCAAGATAATTGGCGCGGCGGTCGTTGGCTTGCTGATGCAGGGCGGCCGTTTCCTTGGAGAAGGCGGCATCCTCGTCATGCAGGGCGATGACGCCGACGCTGCGCAGGATGGCCTTGCGCAGCCAGCGCATGCCGAACAGGATGAGCAGCACGCCGACGACGAACTGCAGCGTCGTGATCGGAATGAGCGCCAGCAGCGGCCCGAATGCCAGCACCAGGGCCGCCAGCACCGCCAGCGCGAGCGCCGCACCCGTCAGGGCCGGGCGCCAGCTGCGGGTCACGCCGACCGCGAGCACGATGGTGAAGGCTTCGACGACCTCGACGAAGGAGGCCAGAAACGCCGCCGTGACCGTCGAAAGAATGGGTGTCAGTGTCTGCATGAAGGCTTCCTGTATTGTCTCGTTCGACCATGATCTCTTTGAGCGATCATTTCCATCCGCGATCCGGGCTCGGACTCATCAAGCGTTGAGCACCACGCAGCGTTCCGGCGGCAGCGAAAAGGCAAGCGAGGCGCCAACCGGCGGCGCCTCCGGCCAGTCGAGCCGCACGCGCTGCGGCCCGAGATCGACCGCGAGCCGCCAGCATCGGCCCTGAAAGGCGCTCGACAGGACCCGGCCCTGCAGGCGGCTGTCGGGATAGGCCTCGGCGGGGCGCGCATCCTCCGGCCGGATGACCAGCATGCCGGCGCCGGACCGCGCGCCCGGCGTGCGCACGCTCTCGGCATCGTCCTCGGCGATCCGGAACCGTTCGTCGCGGACCTGCCCGCGAACGATCGAGAAGCCGCCGATGAAGCTGGCCACGAAGGAATCGGCCGGCGCCTCATAGATGGCGCGCGGCGTGTCGAACTGGACGATCTCGCCCGCCCGCATGATGGCGATGCGGTCGGAGACCGCCATCGCCTCGGCCTGGTCATGCGTCACATAGACGACGGTGATGGCTTCGCGGCGCACCAGCTCCATCATCTCGATGCGCATGTCCTCGCGCAATGCCGCGTCGAGATTGCTCAGCGGCTCGTCGAACAGCATCAGCGCCGGGCGCGCCGCGAGGCAACGCGCGATGGCGACACGCTGCTGCTGGCCGCCGGACAATTCCGTGGGATAGCGATCGCGATAGGGGGACAGGCGGGTGACATCGAGCGCATGGTCGAGGCGCTGGGCTATGTCGCGATCCGAAAGCCGCTGTGAACGCAGGCCGAAGGCCAGATTGTTGGCGACCGTCATGTGCGGCCACAGCGCATAGTCCTGGAAGACCATACCGATGCGCCGCTTTTCGGGAGGAACAACCGCCGTCTCGCTCCACACCACGCGCCCGTCCAGGGTGATCGATCCCTTCTCGGGCTCGACCAGCCCGGCGATGATGCGCAGCAGCGTGGTCTTGCCCGACCCGCTGGCGCCGAGCAGGGACACCACTTCGCCGGCTTCGATCCTCAAATCGAGGTCGGTCAGGACGGGGCGCCCGCCGAGCGATTTACGGATGCCGGCGCAATGTAGTGAAGCGGTCATGGCTGGGCTCCTGTCCGGACACTCTGATTGCCATGCGTATCGACGGCCACGGAGCTTCGACGCGGTCTGACGAGCCGTTGCAGCGGATACCAGACCAGGGCGGCGCCGATAGCAGCGGCGGCCATCGCGGTCAGCGCTATCGCCGACGCCAGCCCGTCGCGGTCATGGCTGAAAAGCTTCAGGATCAGCGTCGGCGCCGGCGGGCCGCTCTGCGGGATGAGCATCTGCGACATGGGCAGTTCGAACACGGTGCGGATGAACGTCAGCAGGAAAGCCGTCACCACGCTGAGCAGCACCAGCGGCAAGGTGATCGCCAGCAATCGCCGCAGCGTGCCCACGCCGTGCAGGCGCGCCGCGTCCGTCAGGCTGGGCGCCAGCTGGCCGATCGCCGAAAGGATTACCACCAGGCAGTAGGGAAGGGCCGCCGCGACATAGCCCATGACCAGCAGCGAGCCGTCGCCATAATGGGGGAACGGCCAGTCGCGGAAACCCGGCAACCGGTTCCAGACCAGGATATAGCCGAAGCCGAGCACGATGCCCGGTATCGCCACCGCGCCCAGCGACAGGCCGATGACGGCGGTTCGCAGCACGGGGCTGGCGCGGTCGAGCCGCGCCGACAGGAGCAGCGCCAGCGCGCTGGTGATCAGCGCCGTCAGTCCCGCATAGAACAGGCTGCGCAGCAGGCCCTCATTGGCCGCGGTGTTGGCGCCGAGCACCGCCGTTACATTGGCCGAGGTGAAATTGCTCCAGACCAGCCCGTTGCCCAATGTCTGCGTCAGCGCGCGCGCGACGATCGCGGCGAGCGGCAAGACAAGCGCCAGGAAGGCGGTGGCAAGCGCCGACGCCATGGCCGGCCAGCGCCAGCTGCCGGGATTGTAGAGCCGCGCCGGCCTGGCGCGGCCGGAGATCAGTCGCGGGTCGGCGCGGCGCCGCAACAGCCGGTCCGCCACGACGACGAGCAGGACGAGGCTGAGCAACACGAGCGCCTGGGCACCTGCGGCGGGGAAGTCGACGGGATAGTCGCTTGCCGCGGCATAGATGCCGTAGGTCAAGACACCGAAGTCGGACATTCTGGCGATGGTCGAGGCCAGGCCGAAATCCGACAGCACCTCGGCGAAAGTAGCGATGAAGCTGAGAGCGATGGCCGGCGCCAGCAGCGGGCCGTTGATGCGCAGCCAGATCCTGAATGGTGCCGCACCTGACAGCCGCGCGGCATCTTCCAGTTCACTGCCAAGTCCGGCCAGAGCGCTGCCGATGATGAAGCTTGCCAGTGGAAAAAGGCTGAGCGTGTGTACGAACACCAGCCCGCCCAGGCCGAAGAACGATGTCCCGAGCCAGGAAGGCAACAGCCCGAACTGCGCCAGGTAGCCGCCGGACGACATCAGCAGCACCCAGGCTAGCGCCTTCAGGTAGGACGGCGTCAGGAAGACGAGCCACGGTACCGTCGAAATGGCGGCCCGAAACGGGATGTCGCAACGCTGGACAAGGATGGCGAAGGCGCCGCCCACCACCGTCGTGGTGCAGGCGACGAGCATGCCGAGTTCGAGCGAATGCAGGACCGAGGCAGCGACACGGGGCGAATTGAAAACGCGCGCCAGAGGTTCGAGGCTCAAGGCGCTGCCGGCATCCCGCGCCGAGAAGAGGTCGGGCACAACCGCCTGGACCAGCACCAGGGCAAGCGGCAATCCGATCAGCAGGGCAAACACCGCATAGATGGCAATCGGCCCGCTGCCGCGAACGAGCGCCGGCAGCCCCCGTTGCAGCGATGTTGCGATGCTGGCGCCGCGGGCAACAGCCGCGGCGCCGGTGGGCGGGAAGATCGTCATGGCCGGGACAGCCTGAGTTCGGACAGCCCGGTCACTGGACGAAATTGTCCTTGTACCACTGCTTCCACTCGGTCTCGTGGGCGGAGGCCACGGCATCGTCGAGATGCGTGTAGGCGATGTTGGTTTCGCGGCCTGGCTTGGCGTTGATGCCCTTGATGATCGGGATGTAGAAGAAGTCGGTGTCATCGCCATTCTGCATGGCGGCCTGGCCCTCGGCGCTGGTAACGAAGTCGATGAATTTCTGTGCCGCGTCCATGTGCTGCGTCTTGGCGCTGATGCCGAGACCTTGCGGCAGCGACACGGAACCCTCGCTCGGATAGACCGCGACGACGGGCTCGCCGGCCGCGATCTTCGAGAAGATGGCGCTGTCCTGGTTGATGCCGACCGAGGCATCGCCGGTCAACACCGCCTTGTTCACCTTGCCACCGCTCGACAGGCCCGACAGGGACTTGTTGGTCAGCGTCTTGGAAAGCAACGTCTTGCCGGTGTCGAGGCCATTGGTCTGGAAGAAGCCGGCGAGCCATTGATAGGCAGGCCCCGACAGATTCGGATCCTTGGCGGCGACACTGCCGGCGAAGGACTGAAGATCGGCCCAGGACTTGGGCATCTTGTCGGCAGGCACTTTCTTGGTGTTGACCTCGATCGCGGTGGTGCTGGTGCCGGTTGGCAGGAAAGCGTGGCTTTGCGGGATCAGCGACTTGCCGAGATCGGTGAATGCCACCTTGTCGTAGGCGGCGGCGGGAATGGCCTGCAGCACGTGGTCCGCCGCCATGCGCTCCATCACGGCCGAGCCGTCGAGCCAGACGATGTCGAATTGCGGATTGTTGCCTTCGGCGGCGATCTTGCCCAGCGTCTCGCCGGTGCTGCCGGGCTCGACGACGTCGACGGTGAGGCCTGTCTTGGCCTGGAAGGCCTTGGCCACCGGGCCGGCGAAATCGAGTGCGTCGTAAAGCACCAGGTCGGATGCCGAGGCAGGCATCGTCAAGGCGAGCGTGCTCAAGCTTATTGCGAAGCAGAATGTCGTGCGGGTTCTCATGTTTCTCTCCGGTAGATTTCCATGGGCAAAGTAATTCCCATTATATCATACCTATATTTCTTGAATGTTTTGTGTCATCTTCCGATGTATTTTGATTTGTTCTTTTTAACGCCCCGCTTCATCCACGCCTTGTCGATCGAGCCGCGCAGCGAGCTCAACCGTTCGAGGCTGTCCAAGGCGGCTTCGCTGGCTCGCTTCGCCAGCCCGATGATCATCGCCTCGAGGAGGACGATCGTGCCGCCATGCATTGCCAGGTGATCGGCCTTGCCGCGCGGAATGGGCAGCGTCTCGGCCACCTTGCCTGAAACAAGCGGCGCCAGATTGTCGCTGATCAGCACGACCGGGACGTCGAGCTGCATGGCCTGTTCGAGGACGATCTCGACCTCGCGGTAGAGTGGTGCATAGGCCATCATCAACACCGCGTCGCCCTTGCCGAGCCACAGCAAGCGGTCCGCGAGCGCAATTCCCGATACCGACAGCGCGCTGGTTGGCAACCCGATCCGGTTGAATTGCAAACTGGCGTAGTCGGCCATGGCGCCCGATGGACCGATACCGAAGACATGGCGGCGATTGGCCCGCGCCAGAATGTCGATGCTGCGCTCGAACGCGGCTGCCATCTCCGGACGCTTGAGCACATCGAGCACGCTCTCATGCAGGTCGATCACATGCCGCAGCGCGCCGGCGCTGCCCTCGCCTGTCTCCTCCAGCGTGCGCGCCAGCCGCCTGCCGGGAGACGGCGCGCCGGTCAGGTCCGAGAGCAGCATCTGGCGCAAGGCCGAAAGACTGTCGAAACCGAGCGAACGTGCCGTCCGCACCACCGTCGCGTCGCTGGTGCCGGCCAGCTGGGCGATCTCGGCGGCCGAGCCCAGGAGGACGGATTGCTTCTGGTCGACGAAGAAACGCGCCATGCGTTGCTCGGCCGGAGGCAGGCTTTCAAGCGCCGCCTGGACACGGGCATCGACCGTCATCGTGGCGTCTTGCGAGGTATCGTCTGTCATGAGGCCGGCCCATTCGCCTGTAGCAATTACAACCGAAGCCAGCATTCGAAATGTCTATTACAAGGATGTGACAGCGGCGCTCTGGCGAGAAGGCGATCATTCCAACTATCCGGAGGAGAGCAGCGACATTCCCCATCGGCGCCGGCATGCCCGGCATCTCGGCGACTTTTTCACAAAAAGTTGAAGCGCACGGGCGGCGGCTAACAGCCCTTGTCGGAAAATAGGGGCTGGGCTAAGCAATTGGCATCACATGCTTCAAGAGCAGAAAATGGGAGGGAATACCGTGAAATCATCACGTTGGATGGCGCTCGCCGCGCTGGCGCTGGCCTGTTCGACCCCGGCGATGGCCAAAGACTGGAAGACCGTCACCGTGGCGATGGAGGGCTCCTATGCCCCCTGGAACCAGACGGATGCCAGCGGCAAGATCGTCGGATTCGAAGTCGACATACTGAACGATGTCTGCGGCCGCGCGAAGCTCGAATGCAACATCGTCGCGCAGGACTGGGACGGCGTCATCCCCGGCCTGACCGCGGGCAAGTTCGACATCGTCATGGATGGCATGTCGATCACCGAGGAGCGCCTGAAGACCATCGACTTCTCGATCCCCTATGCCTCTTCCCCGGTGGCCTTCCTCGCCGACAAGAACGGCCCGCTGGCGAAACTCTCCAACAGCGGCAAGATGATCGATCTTTCCAAGGACGACGCCGAATCCAAGGCGGCGCTCGACACGTTGCGCAAGGAACTCACCGGCAAGAATGTCGGCCTGCAGGTTTCGACCACGGAAGCGACTTTCGCCGACAAGTATCTCAAGGACGTCGCCAACGTCCATGAATACAAGACCACGGACGAGCATGACCTCGACCTGATGGCGGGCCGCATCGACGTGGCCTTCGCCGACACCACCTACTTCCTCGGCACATTGGCGAAGCCCGACGCCAAGGACCTGGAGTTCGTCGGACCGCAGTTCAAGGGCGGCCCGATCCTGGGACCGGGCATCGGCGCTGCCTTCCGCAAGACCGACAAGGATCTGCAGGACATCTACAACAAGGCCCTGAAGGCCGCCCTCGACGACGGCTCGGTGTCGAAATACAGCATGCAGTGGTTCAAGATCGACATCACCAAATGATGTCGCAACGGGAGCAGCCAAGGCTGCTCCCGTCCTGCATTGAGGTGTAGTCGGAGCATATCTCGGCGCCCGGAGGGAGACGTGCGTGGAGTTTCTCAATAGCCTGCTGGAACAGATGTCGACGGCCTACGATCTGTTGGCCGCCGGCTGGGGTGTGCAGTTGCTCTGGGGCATCGGCTGGACCCTGGCGGTGACCTCGGTCTCGATGGTGATCGGCGCGGTGCTGGGATCGCTGGTGGCGGCGGCCAAGCTTTCACATCGCGCCAGGCTGAGATTTCTCGGCGAAAGCTACACCACCGTGTTCCGCGGCGAGCCAGAACTTCTGATCATCTACCTGTTTTACTATGGCGGCACGCAGGTGCTGACAGGCGTGGCGAGGTCCACGGGATCGATAGGGCCGACCGACATTGTGAACATGCCGAGCTTCCTGGGCGGTGTCCTGGCGGTCGGCATCATTTCGGGCGCGTATCAGGCCGAGGTTTTCCGCGGCTCGTTTCTGGCGATCCATCGCGGCGAACTGGAGGCCGCCCGTGCCTACGGCATGTCGGCCTGGCTGCGGTTCCGCCTGGTGATCATGCCGCAGGTGCTGCGTCTGGCAGTGCCGGGGCTGGGCAATGTGTGGCAGCTGACCATCAAGGATTCCGCCCTCATCTCGGTCACCGGCGTCGCCGAGCTGATGCTGACCGCGAACAAGGCCGCCCGTTCGACGCATCATTCGCTGCTCTTCTACACCGTTGCCGGCATCCTTTACCTGGTGATGACCTCCATCTCGACACCGATCTTCGACCGGGCCGAGCGCTATACGTCACGCAGCTTCACACGGCCGAAATGAGAGGTCGCGGTGGATTTTGATTTCTATCTTTCAACGATGTGGAGCGTGCTGAAAGCACTGCCGCTCACGCTCGAGATCTGGTTCTTCGGCATTGCCTTCGGCCTCGTCATCGCCACCGGCCTGACCTGGCTGCGGGCGTCGGGCTACAAATCGGGCGAATATTTCACCCGCGCCTATGTCTTCATCTTCCGCGGCTCGCCGCTCCTGGTGCAGCTCTATCTGATCTATTTCGGGCTTTCCCAGTTCGATTTTGTGCGCCACAGCCCGATCCTGTGGCCGATCCTGCGCGACCCGATGTATTGCACCATCGTCGCGATGGCCTTGAACACGGCCGCCTATGAAAGCGAGATTTTCCGCGGCGCGCTGCGGGCGGTGCCTGTCGGCCAGATCGAGGCGGCCAAGGCTTTCGGCATGTCGGCCTTCACCCGCTTCCGCATTGTTACGCTGCCGATCGCCTTGCGGCTGGCGCTGCCGGCCTATTCGACCGAGATCATCCTGATGACGAAGGCGACGGCGCTCGCTTCCGTGGTCACGATCATGGAGATGATGGGAACGGCGCAGAAAATCCAGCACGACACGTTCCGGCCGATCGAGGTGCTCACTTGCGCAGGCGTAATCTACCTGCTGCTCAACCTGTCGATCGCCCGGCTGTTCGCCTGGGTCGAATACGCGCTTTCGCCGCATCTGCGACCGGCCCCAGACCGGTCGCAGCAGATCAAGCCCGTCCCGGAGGTGTTGTGATGTCGGCAAGTCCCGCCGCTGCCGCCAATGCGGAACCGTCCCCCGACGCGATGGCGGCCATCAGCGTCAAGGATATGCGCAAGTGCTTCGGCGACCACGAGGTGCTCAAGGGCATTTCGCTCGAAGCCCACAAGGGCGATGTCATCTCGATCCTCGGCTCCTCGGGATCCGGAAAGAGCACGTTGCTGCGCTGTATCAATCTGCTGGAGACCCCTGATTCCGGCGAAGTGCGGGTAGGCGGCGAACTCATCCGGATGAAGCAGGGCCAGGGCGGTCATCAGACGCCGGCCGATATCCGCCAGGTGGAACGGATTCGCGCCGACCTCGCCATGGTTTTCCAGAGCTTCAATCTCTGGTCGCACATGACCGTGCTGGAAAACCTCGTCGCCGCGCCGGTGCATGTGCAGAAGCGCCCGCGCGCCGAATGCCTGGAACAGGCGGAAGCGCTGCTGAAGCGCGTCGGCATATGGGAGCGCCGCAACTATTATCCGCCCCACATGTCGGGCGGCCAGCAGCAGCGCGCGGCAATCGCGCGGGCCTTGGCGATGAATCCCAAGGTGATGCTGTTCGACGAGCCGACATCCGCGCTCGATCCCGAACTGGTCGGCGAGGTGCTTCGGGTCATGCGCTCGCTCGCGGAAGAAGGGCGCACCATGCTGGTCGTGACCCATGAAATGGGCTTTGCCCGCGACGTGTCGAGCAAGGTGATGTTCCTTCACAAGGGCGAGGTGGATTCGCTGGGCGAGCCGAAGGAAATGTTCGCCAGGCCGCCCACGCAGCAGTTCAAGCAGTTCATCACCAACTTCAACAAGTGACGCGACTGCGGGCGATAGGCCCTAACTCTTTATTTTTTCGCAATTCCCCAGGGGAAACGCTACGCGTTTCTCCCGGGGAAACCGTTTCACACTTTTCCTGGAATTGCTCTAGATCAGACCCGACATGTCGGAGAAGGCCATGGCCTTGCGCAGCAGGTCGGCGAAACGCTCGCCGGCGGCCTCGCGCGGGCCGCTATTGTCGATCGACGTGACGCCGGGGCCGGACAAGGTGACATTGGCGCTGCGCGCCAGGCGGGCCAGCACTTCGCCGCGCGACTCGCGGCCGCGCATCGCCAGCCGTTCGGCCAGCACCTCGGGCGACGCGGTGATCTCGACGACGGCCAGGTTGGCATAGCGCTCGCGCAAGGCGGGGATGACCGCGCGCGACACGTTGGCCACGGCGACATGGCCATTGGAGACGGACCAGTCGACATCGGCGGGCAGGCCGTAGCGCAGGCCGTGCGCTTCCCAGGAAAGGGCGAAGGCGCCGTCGGCCTCGGCCTCGGCGAAGGCGGCGTCGGCCAGCGTGTCGTGGTCCTCGCTCGCCGCGTCGCTCGGCCGCGTGATGACGCGGCGCACGAACTCCAGCCGGCTCTCATCGGCGAAAAGAGCCTTGGCGTAGCCGATCACCGTGTCCTTGCCCGCGCCGCTCGGACCGACGACGGCGACAAAGACGCCATGGCGGATCGGAAACGTCTCGGCCGACAGTTCGCGCTCGATCAAGGCCGACACCATCATGCGACCCGGCGTCCCTGCCGCCAGACGGTGCGCACCACAGGCACATGGTCGTCGACGCGCACGCGCACCAGATCGGCGCGACGACCCTGTTCGATGACGCCGCGATCGTCAAGGCCGACGGCCTGGGCCGGGTTCTTCGAAACCATCGCCACCGCCTGCGGCAGCGAAATGCCTTCGACCATGTCACCGAGGAAAAAGGCCGACTGGATCAGGCTGAACGGGATGTAGTCGGAGGACAAGATATCGAGCAGGCCGTCGCTGGCCAGCGTACGGGCCGAGACATTGCCGGAATGCGAGGCGCCGCGCATGACGTTGGGCGCGCCCATCAGCACGCCGAGCCCGGCGGCCTTCGAGGCGCGCGCCGCT
>NZ_JAFKIC010000129.1 GCF_017306585.1 Mesorhizobium sp.
AGGCTACGCCTGGAAGGACGTGCCGGTGGCCGGCGGCGGCGGCGACGCGGCCATGACCGCGCTGAAGGCAATGGTCGCGGCCGGCAACTACCCGACCGCCTCGCAGATGCTCGGCTATACCGTGCTCGACTATGCTCAGGCAGGCGTGATGGGCGACCTGACCGAGACGGCCAAGAAGGAAGGCTGGGACAAATCGGTTCCGGCGGCCCTGCAGAAATTCTCGGTCTATGACGGCAAGTGGGTCGCGGCTCCGGTCAACGTCCACTCGGTAAACTGGCTGTGGATCAACAAGGCGGTGATGGACAAGATCGGCGGCACCGAGCCGAAGACCTTCGACGACTTCATCGCCCTGCTCGACAAGGCCAAGGCAGCGGGCGTGACCCCGCTCGCGCTCGGCGGCCAGAACTGGCAGGAAGCGACCATGTTCGATTCCGTCGTGCTGTCGACGGGCGGGCCGGACTTCTACAAGAAGGCGATGAACGACCTCGACGACGCCTCGCTCAAGTCGGACACGATGAAGAAGTCGTTCGACAACCTCGCCAAGCTGGTCACCTATGTCGATCCGAACTTCTCGGGCCGCGACTGGAACCTCGCCACCGCCATGGTCATCAAGGGCGATGCGCTGGTGCAGGTGATGGGTGACTGGGCCAAGGGCGAATTCCACGCCGCCAACAAGACCCCGGGCACCGACTTCCTCTGCTACCGCTTCCCCGGCACCGACGGCTCGGTGATCTACAACTCCGACATGTTCGGCATGTTCAACGTTCCGGACGACCGCAAGGCCGCCCAGGTCGCTCTGGCCACCGCCACCCTGTCGAAGAGCTTCCAGTCGGCGTTCAACGTGGTCAAGGGCTCGGTTCCGGCCCGTACTGACGTGCCTGACACCGACTTCGACGCTTGCGGCAAGAAAGGCATCGCCGACCTGAAGAAGGCCAATGACGGCGGCACGCTGTTCGGTTCGCTGGCCCAGGGCTATGGTGCGCCTCCGGCCGTCGCCAATGCCTACAAGGACGTCGTCTCCAAGTTCGTCCACGGTCAGATCAAGACCTCGGACGAAGCCGTGACCGAACTGGTCAAGGCAATCGACGACGCCAAGTAAGCATCACGCACGAGAAGACCTTCCCCGCTCCGGCGGGGAAGGTTCCCGGCCGCACGCCGACGGGAGGAGCCCGATGAGCACAGTTGCCACAAGCCAGATCAAGCTGACGCCGGAAGACGCACGGCCCCGCGCCACGATGCGCTCGCGGCTGCAGGACGCCTTGCCCAAGATCGTGCTGGCGCCGAGCTTCGCCATCACCATCGTCTTCGTCTACGGCTTCATCCTGTGGACGATCTATCTGTCCTTCACCAACTCCAAGACCTTCCCGTCCTACGCCATCACAGGCGCGCGCGCCTATCAAAGGCTGTGGAACTGGACCTTCGACACCGACCCGCCATCGAGCTGGTACACGTCGATCACCAATATGGGCATTTTCGGCTTCCTCTACATCGCCATCTGTCTGGCGCTCGGCCTGTTCCTGGCCATCCTGCTCGACCAGAAGATCCGCGGCGAAGGCGTGTTGCGGCCGATCTACCTCTACCCGATGGCGCTGTCCTTCATCGTCACCGGCGTCGCCTGGAAATGGTTCCTCGACCCCGGCCTCGGCCTGGAGCAGACCCTGCACCAATGGGGCTGGACGAGCTTCCATTTCGACTGGATCAAGAACAAGGATTTCGTCATCTACACGGTGGTCATTGCCGGTGTCTGGCAGGCCTCCGGCTTCATCATGGCGATGTTCCTGGCCGGCCTGCGCGGCATTGACGGCGAGATCATGAAGGCGGCGCAGATCGACGGCGCCACCACCTTCCAGCTCTACCGGCGCATCGTCATTCCGCTCCTGCGTCCGATCTTCCTGTCGGCCTTCATCGTGCTCGCGCACCTTGCCATCAAGTCCTACGACCTTGTCGTGGCGCTGACGTCAGGCGGCCCGGGAGGCTCGGCCTGGCTGCCTTCGAATTTCATGTATGAATACACCTTCAAGCGCAACGAGATGGCTGTCGGCTCGGCGAGCGCCGTGATCATGCTGATGACCATCGTCGCCATCATCGTGCCCTATCTCTATTCGGAACTCAGGGAGAAGCCGCGATGAGCACTGTGGCCACACCCGCCCGTTCCCGGCAGGATTCCGGCGGCATGAACGTCAAGATCGTCAACCGCGTCGTCATCTACGGGCTTCTGGCGCTGTTCGCGCTGTTCTACCTGATGCCGCTGTTCGTCATGCTGGTGACCTCTTTCAAGACCATGGACGAGATCCAGAACGGCAACATGCTGTCGCTGCCCAAGGCACCGACCTTCGATCCCTGGCTGAAGGCCTGGGGCGAGACCTGCGTCGGCCTCACCTGCGCCGGCATCAAGGGCTATTTCTGGAACTCCATCAAGATGGTCGTTCCAGCTGTCATCATCTCGACGCTGCTCGGCGCGCTCAACGGCTATGTGCTGACCAAATGGCGTTTTCGCGGACACACGCTGGTGTTCGGGCTGATGCTGTTTGCCTGCTTCATCCCGTTCCAGTCGGTGCTGCTGCCGATGGCCACGATCCTCGGCAGTCTCGGCCGCTTCGGCGTGACGCTGCAGAATGCCGTCGGCACGAGCTTCGGCCTGGGCAATCCGACATTGAACCTGGTCTTCGTCCACGTCGTCTACGGCATCGGCTTCACCACTTTGTTCTTCCGCAACTACTACGAGGCGTTCCCGACCGAACTCGTGAAGGCCGCGCAGGTCGACGGCGCCTCGTTCTTCCAGATCTTCCGGCGCATCATGCTGCCGAACTCGATGCCGATCTTCGTCGTCACCGTCATCTACCAGTTCACCAACATCTGGAACGACTTCCTGTTCGCTTCCGCCTACGCCGGCACCGGCGACGCCATGCCGATGACGGTGGCGCTCAACAATGTCGTCAACACCTCCACCGGTGTCGTCGAATACAACGTCAACATGGCGGCGGCGATGATCGCCGCCCTCCCCACCCTTCTCGTTTATGTTCTCGCCGGCCGCTATTTCGTGCGCGGTCTGATGGCGGGCGCGGTCAAAGGATAAACCGATGGCTTTTCTGGAAATTGATGGTCTGAGGAAGCGCTTCGGCCAGGTCGAGATCCTCAAGGGGATCAATCTGGAACTGGAAAAGGGCGGTTTCCTGGTTCTGGTCGGCCCCTCCGGCTGCGGCAAGTCCACGCTGCTCAACACCATCGCCGGGCTGGAGACGATCACCTCGGGCGAGATCCGCATCGACGGCCGCGCCGTCAACGATCTGCACCCTTCCAAGCGCGACATCGCCATGGTGTTCCAGAGCTATGCGCTCTATCCGAACATGACGGTTGCCGGGAACATCTCCTTCGGCATGGAAATGCGCGGCGTGCCGGCCGACGAGCGCCAGAAGGCGATCGACAAGGTGGCGAAAGTCCTGCAGATCGGCCATCTCCTCAACCGCAAGCCGAGCCAGCTTTCCGGCGGCCAGCGCCAGCGCGTCGCCATGGGCCGGGCGCTGGTGCGCGACCCCAAGCTGTTCCTGTTCGACGAGCCGCTGTCCAACCTCGACGCCAAGCTGCGCGTCGACATGCGCATCGAGATCAAGCGCCTGCACGCCACGACCGGCACCACCATCGTCTACGTCACCCACGACCAGATCGAGGCGATGACGCTGGCGACCAAGATCGCCGTCATGCGCGACGGCGAGGTGCAGCAGTTCGGTACGCCGGCGGAAATCTACAACAACCCCGCCAATGTCTTCGTCGCCGACTTCATGGGTTCCCCAGCGATGAACCTGATCCCGGCGACCATCGGCGGCAATGGCGGCGATCTGGCCGTCGTGCTCGATCGCGAGGCCCGCCAGCCGATCTCGTTGCCGATGGCCAACGCGCCTGCCGGCCTGTCCGCGTTCAAGGGCAAGCCGGTCATCTTCGGCGTCCGCCCGGAGGCGCTGACCGATCCGGAGGGCGCCGAGCGCAACGCCTCGCACATCGCCACCGCCGACTGTCATATCGAGGTGGTTGAGCCGGCAGGCTCCGATACTTTCGCCGTCACCAACCTCGGCGGCAAGGGCGTCGTGGCACGGCTGCGCGCCGACGCCAACATCCAGCCCGGCACCAACACGCCGCTGGCCTTCAACCTGACCAAGGCAGTGTTCTTCGATCCGGCGACCGAGAGCCGTATCCGCTGATGCATGTCGCCCGAAAGTGGTTCCGGTTTTGGGGCAACGACATGCATCAAGACAAAGATCCTTAGACCATGTCCAACCCCGATATCGTCATCATCGGCTCCGGCATAGGCGGCGCCACGATCGCCTCCGGTCTGGCCGGCAGTGGCGCTTCGATCCTGATGCTGGAGCGCGGCGAGCCGCTGCCGGCAACGCCGCATGCGCGCGACACACGCGCCATTTTCCTCGACGAGCATTATCGGCCGAAAGAGATGTGGCGCGAGGCTGGCGGCGCCTCCTTCAACCCCGGCAATTACTATTATGTCGGCGGCAATTCCAAATTCTTCGGCGCGGTGCTGATCCGCTACCGCAAGGAAGACTTCGCCGTCATGGAGCACTTCGGCGGCATCTCTCCCGCGTGGCCGTTTTCGTATGACGAGTTCGAGCCGTGGTATTCCAGGGCCGAACAGCTTTTCCGCGTACGCGGCTCGCTGGGCGAGGACCCCACGGAACCGTTCCACTCCATCCCCTATGCCTACAAGCCGGTGCCCGACGAGGCGCCGATCGCGCGCGCCCGCGCCGAGTTGAAAAGCCTCGGCCTGCACCCGGCATCGCTGCCGCTCGGCGTCGATATCGAGACCTGGCTGAAGGACGGCAAGACCGGTTGGGACGCTTTCCCCAACACCGGACAGGGCAAGATGGACGCCCAGACCGCGCCGCTGGCCGAAGCCCTCAAGGACGGCAATATCCGGCTCGAGACCGGCGCCTCTGTCGAGTATCTCGAGACCGCTCCCGATGGCAAAACCATCGCGGCTGTGCATTACCGCCAGAACGGCGAGGCGAAGAGGGTTTTGCCGAAGCTGGTGATCCTGTCGGCTGGCGCAGTCAATTCGGCCGTCATCCTGTTGCGCTCTCCCGCGCCTGCCGGGGCCAAGGGCGGCAAGGGCCTGGCCAACCGCTCCGACCAGGTCGGCCGCAATTTCATGAACCACAATTCGAGCGCGATGCTGGCCATCGATCCGCGCCGGCGCAACGACAGCGTCTACCAGAAGACGCTGATGCTCAACGACTACTATCTCTCCGATGGCAAGGGTGGCAAACCGCTGGGCAATGTGCAGCTGCTCGGCAAGATCGACGGCAACATGCTGAAGGCCAATGTGAAGACGGTGCCGAAATTCGCGCTCGACTACATGGCCCGGCACGCCGTCGACTGGTACCTGATGTGCGAGGACCTGCCCGATCCCGAAAGCCGCATCATGGTCGACGGCAAGGATATCGTCATGCAGTGGCGGCGTTCCAACATGCAGTCGCTGGAAGGCCTGACCAAGGTGATGCGCGAGAACCTGCGTGCCTGCGGCTACCCGATCGTGCTGTCGCGCCCCTTCGACAAGCGCACGCCGTCGCACCAGTGCGGCACGGTCAAGATGGGCGATGACTCGGCGACCTCTCCGCTGGATCCATTCTGCCGCGCCTTCGACCACCAGAACCTGTTCGTCGTCGATGCCAGTTTCCTGCCGAATTCGGCGGCAGTGAATCCGGCATTGTCGATCGCCGCACAGGCGCTGCGGGTTGCGGATCATATCCGCAAGGTGGAGCTCTTCGCATGATCCGTCGGCGCCGCCCCTCACCCTTACCCTCTCCCCGTGAAGGACGGGGAGAGGGGGTCGCCGGCGTCGCGGCCATCTTCCTTCTCCCCGTCCCTATACGGGGAGAAGGTGCCGGCAGGCGGATGAGGGGCAGCGCTGACATCCAAGGGAAAATGCTCGGATGACCCGCCCCGCAGCGATCATCACCGGCGGCGCGCGCGGCATCGGGCTGGCCTGTGCCGAAGCACTCGCCGATGTCGGCTTCAACATCGTGATAGCTGACCTCGCCGAGAAACCACCCGAAGGGCTCGTCGAAAACATCACCGCGCGCGGTGCGAAATTAACCTACGCCCAATGCGACATCGCCGATCTCGGGTGCCACGCAGCCCTTGTCGACGCCGCAAAAAACGCCTTCGGCCATATCGACTGCCTGGTCAACAATGCCGGCGTCGGCGCCATGGTGCGCGGCGACCTTTTGGAACTCAAGCCCGAGAATTTCGACCGCACGCTCGGCATCAATTTGCGCGGCACCGTCTTCCTGAGCCAGGCTGTCGCCAAGACGATGCTGGCCACGCCGTCCGCCCATGCAAGATCGATCATCACCGTTACATCAGTCAGCGCCGAAATGGCCTCGCCGGAACGTTCGGAATACTGCATGTCGAAGGCCGGGCTTTCCATGTGGGTGAAGAACCTCGCCCTGCGGCTCGCGCCGGAAGGCATCGGCGTGTTCGAACTGCGACCGGGCATCATCCGCACCGACATGACTGCGGGCGTGACCGCAAAATACGATGCCTTGATCGACAGCGGGCTGGTGCCGGCCAAGCGCTGGGGCGAAGCCTCCGACATCGGCGCCGTGGTGGCGACGCTTGCCACCGGAAAGCTCGGTTTTTCGACCGGCTCGATCATCAATGTCGACGGCGCGCTCTCCGTGCCCCGGCTGTGAATGGACAAGACAATGACCGACTACATTATCGTGGGCGCCGGTCCAGCCGGCTGTGTTCTGGCCAACCGGCTGAGCGAGGATTCTTCCAACTCGGTGCTGCTGCTCGAGGCTGGTGGCAAGGACTGGCACCCCCTGATCCACATGCCGGCCGGCTTCGCCAAGATGACCAAGGGCATCGCGTCCTGGGGCTGGTCGACCGTGCCGCAGAAAAACATGAACGACCGCGTCTTCTGGTACACGCAGGCCAAGGTCGTCGGCGGCGGCTCCTCCATCAACGCCCAGATCTACACGCGTGGCAATGCCCGCGACTATGACGCCTGGGAAAAGGAGGAGGGCCTTGCCGGCTGGGGCTATCGCGATGTGCTGCCCTATTTCAAGCGCGCCGAGAACAACCAGCGCTATGCCAACGATTTCCATGGCGACCAGGGGCCGCTTGGCGTCTCCAACCCGATTTCACCGCTGCCGATCTGCGAGGCCTATTTCCGCGCCGGCCAGGAGATGGGCATTCCCTTCAACCCGGATTTCAACGGCGCCAGCCAAGAGGGCGTCGGTTATTACCAGCTGACCCAGAAGGATGCGCGGCGCTCCTCAGCCTCGGTCGCCTATCTCAAGCCGATCCGCGACCGCAAGAACCTTGCCGTCAGAACCGATGTGCTGGTCACCCGCATCGTCGTCGAGAAGGGCCGCGCCATCGGCGTGGAGGTTGTCGACCGACCGGGCGGCGAGAAGAAAATCCTGCGCGCCGACCGTGAGGTCATCGTCTCGTCGGGCGCGATCGGCTCGCCGAAGCTCCTCATGCAGTCCGGCATCGGCCCCGCCGATCACCTGAAGTCGGTCGGCGTTACGCCGGTGCACGACCTGCCCGGCGTCGGCTCCAACATGCAGGACCATCTCGACCTCTTCGTCATCGCCGAATGCACCGGCGACCACACCTATGACAATTACGCCAAGCTGCACCGCACCGCCTGGGCCGGCCTGCAATATCTGCTTTTGAAGAAGGGGCCGGTGGCCTCGAGCCTGTTCGAGACCGGCGGCTTCTGGTACGCCGACCCCACGGCTGCCTCGCCCGATATCCAGTTCCATCTCGGCCTCGGCTCCGGCATCGAGGCTGGCGTCGAGAAGCTGAGAAATCCCGGCGTCACGTTGAACTCCGCCTTCCTGCGGCCGCGCTCGCGCGGCACGGTGCGGCTAAGGAGCGCCGATCCGGCCGACCATCCGTTGATCGATCCCAACTACTGGTCCGATCCGTATGACCGCGCCATGTCGCTCAAGGGGCTCAGGCTGGCGCGCGAGATCATGCGGCAGAAGGCGCTTGCGCCCTACGTGCTGCGCGAAGTCCTGCCCGGCCCGTCGCTCGCCAGCGACGACGAACTGGTCGACTATGCCTGCCGCACCTCCAAGACAGACCATCACCCGGTCGGCACCTGCCGCATGGGCCATGACGAGATGGCCGTGGTGATGCCGGATCTCAGGCTGCGCGGCATCGAAGGCCTGCGGGTGTGCGATGCCTCGGTGATGCCGCGCGTCCCCTCCTCCAACACCAACGCGCCGACCATCATGGTCGGCGAGAAGGGCGCCGACCTGATCCTTGGCCGCGAGCCGCTGCCGCCGGCGGTGTTTTCCGGCAATCGGGCGGCTTAACTTCAAAGGGACAAAAGAATGATCAGGCACTGTGTCTTCGTCAAATTCCGCAACGATGTCGGCATCGGCGAACGCAAGGCGATCCATGCCGACCTGGAAGCGCTGCGGCAGCTCGTAGACGGCATGGGCGCAGTGCATTTCAGCGCCAATGTCAGCCCCGAGCCCTTCGCGCGCGGCTTCAGCGACGGCTTCACCATCGATTTTCGCGATGCGGCGGCCCGTGACGCCTATCTGGTGCACGAAGCGCACCAGCGCGCCGGGGCGCGGCTGGTCGCGGCTCTCGAAGGCGGCACCGACGGACTGATGGTCTTCGACCTCGATATTACGAAAAAGTGACCGCCGGCCTTTCGAAGGCCGGCTGATCGCTGTTCTCTTTTGTCAGCAGAGCGACATATCGTTCCTTTGGGGGAACCAAAGGAGGACGCCTTGAATCTCACTGCCGAGCAGAAGAAAACCGTTCTGGCCTCATTCCTGGGCTGGACACTCGATGCTTTTGATTTCTTCCTGCTGACATTTCTGCTCACCGATATTGCGGCTGAGTTCCATACCGACGTTCCCGCGGTGTCGAAGGCATTGTTCCTGACCTTGGCGACGCGCTTCATCGGCGCGTTCTTCTTTGGCATGTTGGCCGACAAATACGGACGCAAGCCGATCCTGATGCTCAACATCGTCAGCTATTCGGTGATCGGCGCCCTTGCCGCCTTCTCGCCCAATCTCGGCATCTTCCTGGCGTTGCGCGCCTTGTTCGGCATCGCCATGGGCGGCGAGTGGGGGCTCGGCTCCTCGCTCGCCATGGAATCCATCCCGCCCCAGGCGCGCGGAATGGTCTCGGGCATCCTGCAATGCGGCTATCCGGCCGGCTACCTCCTGGCGGCCGTGGTCTACGGCCTGCTCTACCAGCAGACGATCGGCGGCTACACGGTCGGCTGGCGCGCCATGTTCCTGCTGAGCTTCGTTCCCGCCCTGATCGTGCTCTTCATCCGCTCGCATGTGCCGGAATCCCCGGCCTTCGTCGAGGCGCAGAAGTCCGTCAAACCGGGATTGCTGGAAACGCTGCAGAAGCACTGGGGCGTCGCCCTCTATGCCGTGGTGCTGATGATGTTCTTCAACTTCTTCAGCCATGGCACACAGGACCTCTATCCGACCTTCCTCAAGAAGCAGCACGGCTTCGATCCGCACACGGTGAGCTGGATCACCATCGTCGCCAATCTCGGCGCCATCGTCGGCGGCCTGGCCTTCGGCGCGCTGTCCGAAAAGATCGGCCGCATCAACGCCATCACACTCGCCTGCATCATCGCCCTGCCGGCGATTCCGCTCTGGGCCTACAGCACGACGCCTTTCATGCTGGCCGTCGGCGCCTTCGTCATGCAGGTCGCGGTGCAGGGTGCCTGGGGCGTCATCCCCGTCCATCTCAACGAGCTTTCGCCGGGCGCCGTGCGCGCGACCCTGCCCGGCTTCATCTATCAGGCCGGCAATCTCGCGGCGTCCTATGGCGGACCATATCAGGCCGGCATCGCCGAAGCCCCCGGCAGCAGCTATGGCTATGCGCTGGCGCTTTTCGCCAGCGTGGTCGCCGTCTGCATCATCGTCGTCATCCGCTTCAGCCCGGAACGGCGCGGCCAAGTGATGACGGTGCTGGGCTGAAGGGTCAGCCCAGTCGCAGCGCGATCACGCCGGCAACAATGCTGAGCGCGGCCGCGCCGCGCCAGCCGGTCATCTTCTCGCCCAGCGCATAGACCGAGATCAGCATGGCGAACAGGATCGAGGTCTCCCGCAGCGACGCCACCGAGGCGATCGGCGCCTTGGTCATCGCCCACATCACGATCCAGTAGGCCGCGCCGCTGAGCACGCCGGTGAACAGCCCGGTCTTCCAGTCGCGCGCCAGCACGGGAAGCGCGCTTGGTCCGCGAAAGATGAGGCACAGGACCAGGGCGCCAAGGGCGTCGCAGACGAACAGCCAGGCGGCGTAGCTCTGCGCGGTGGCCGCCAGCCGCGCGCCGCTGCCATCCGACAGCGTGTAGCTGGCGATGAAGACCGAGGTGCCGAAGGCAAAGCCGACCGCGCGCAGATTGAGCTTCTCCAGATGCGCGCCGCCGCGAAACGACATCACCAGCGTGCCGGCCGACAAAAGCAGGATGCCGACTATGGCAAGCGGCGCCGGCACTTCGGCGACCACGAACATGCCGCCGATCGCGGCGAGCAAGGGTGCGGTGCCACGCGCCAGCGGATAGGTCTGGGCGAAGTCGCCGGCCTGGTAGGCGCCGATGAGGAAGGTGCGGTAGCCCATGTGGAGAATGACGGAAGCGATGATGTAGGGCCAGACCTCCGCTTTCGGCACCTCGACGAAGGGCAGCGCGAACAAAGCGGCAAATCCCATGCCCAGCGTCATCAGCGTAATCGACAGGAAACGGTCGAGATGGACCTTGACCAGCGCGTTCCAGATCGCATGCATGGCGGCGGCCGCGAGCACCGCGAAGAAGACGAAGAGCGTCATTTCAGGCTTGTCGACCTCCCAGGCCGAAAGGTGTTTCGAGATCGATGTCGACACGGACCGGGAAATGATCGGACGCCACCTCGCCAATGTCCGACCCGACCGAGCGGACCCGCCCGGCGAACATGCCGCCGACGAAGCAATGGTCGAGCCGGCGCTTTGCCAGCCTGCCATCGATGATCTTCTCATGCGTGTGGAAGTCATCACCCGGTTCGATCGCCATGGCGGCGGCATCGACGAAACCGTCCAGATAGGCCGCGCCACGATGATACGGCGTGCTGCCGACGATGCGACGGTACTCAGCGCTGCCCGGCTCCATGTTGAAATCGCCCATCCAGATCGCCGCCGGCGGATTTTCCGGTTCGGCCTCGCCGCTGGTCCAGTTGCGCGACGGCTCGTCGTCCATGCCGCTCCAAGGGCCGCCATCGGAAGGCGCCCGGCGATGTTCGGCCATGAGATAGTCGATCTGCTCCAGCCGCTCCTCGGCGGCGATATGGGCGAGATGAAGCGACAGGATCCGCACCGGCCCCGCCGGCGTGCGGATCATGCATTCCAGCGCCGCGTTGCGCGTGTTGAGCGGCCGCAAGGTGCGGCGCATCGGCAGCGCATGCAGCCGCGACCAGACGATCGGCAGCTTCGACAGCACCATGGTGCCGAACTGGCGGCGGCGGTTGACGATCCGGCCATCCCGGCGTTCGCTGGCGTCCATGTCGAAGGCAGGCCCATACACCCAATGATAATCCGGCAGCAGGCCGGACAGGATTTCGGGCTGGTCGTCGAAATTGCTGCGCTGCCAGTGCCGCTCGACCTCCTGCAGCGCGATGATATCGGCGCCGGCAACGATGCGCGCCGCGCGCGAAAGATCGTAGCGGCCATCGCCGCCGAACCCGTACTGAATGTTGTAGCTGACAAGCTTCATTGATTAATCGGCTCAATTTCCGTGAAGGCAGTAGCGGTTCATCAAATTGGTTGCAATGTGCAGGCGAATGGGAGCGGCTTGTGCCAGAACTCGCCCTCCCCCAGGCACGATGATGCATCGATTCCGGATTGTTCCGGTATCCTGCTCGCGTCGGAAAAAGACGGGACTTGCCTAATAGGTCGTCAGGGGCTGGAACCGTCCAGCGGGCGACGCGGCGAGCTCGGCCCAGTCGATCTCTTCTTCCAGCCGGTGATAGGCCTCGTCGCCGATCGTGCCGTTGCGGCGCAACTCCTCGAGCGTGTCGCGCTGGCGGTTGATGGCGTAGAGGCGCAGGCGGTCATATTCGGTCGCGGCCTGGGCATCCTCCGGATTTTCCGCGATGAGACGCTGAGCCTCATACTGTTCGCGCACCACGGCGGCCGCTGCCGACGTCTTGCGGCTGAGCACATCGAGCGCCGCCTGCATGACCGCGACGCGCGCCTGAGCCACCTCCCGATCCACGGTCGTGTCCGGTTCGAAGTTGAGGATCCGCAGCAGCGGCTTCAGCGTCATGCCTTGCAGCACGAGCGTTCCCAGCACCACGGCGAAGGCGGCAAGCACGATCGGATCGCGGCCGGGAAAGCCCGCCGGCAGCGCAATCGCCACCACCAGCGTCACCAACCCCCGCATGCCGCACCAGCCGACCAGCACGGCGCCGCGGAATGTCGGGGCATCGACCAGTCGGCCTTCCTCGTCCGGGCGGGCAAACCATCGCATGATCGCAACGTAACTGCCCACCCAGACCAGACGCGCCACGATGACGACGACCAGCACCGTCGCGGCGAACAGAAAGGCTTCTCCCTGGCCCTCGCCGGAGAGCCGGCCGATGATCGAGCGCGCCTGCAGGCCCATCAGCACGAAGGCCAGCACATTGAGCACGAAAACGGCCGATTCCCAGACCGAATAGGTGCTGACGCGCCGCCGCGCCGACATGCGCCGGGGCGCCCTGCGCGCAATGGTGATGGCATACACGACGATGGTGATGATGGCTGAAAGGCCGAGCTTGTCGGCGATGATCCAGACGGCGAAGGTTCCGGCAAACTGCACCACCGTGCTGCTTGCCGCATCCTCGATGCGGGTGAGCGTCAGCAGCGAGAAGCGGCCGGACAGGTAACCGGCGGCCACGCTGCCGATCGTCGACAGCAGGATCGTTGGAACGGCGTTGCTCAGCATGATCGAGCCGAGCGCCGCCGAAACCGCCAGCCGGTAGATCAGCAGCGCCGTCGCGTCGTTAAGCAGGCTCTCGCCCTGCAGGATGGCGGTGAGGCGGTGCGGCACCTTGAACTGGCCGAGCACGGCGCTGGCCGCGACGGCATCCGGCGGGGCGACGATAGCGCCGAGCGCGATCGCCGCCGCGATCGGCAGGCCGGCCATCTTCCAGCCGACAAAGGCGACGATCACGGTGGTGAAGACCACGGCGCCGAGCGCCAGCAGCAGCAGCGACAGCCGGTAGCGTTTCAGGTCGCGCAGCGACGTATCATAGGCAGCGTCGAGCAGCACCGGCGCGATGAACAGCGCGAGCGCCAGTTCCGGATCGATCTCGATCGTCGGCGCACCGGGGACGAAGGCGATGGCGACGCCGGCCAGCGCCAGCAGAGACGGATAGGGAATCTCCAGCCGCCGCGACAGCGCCGTCAGCGCGACGGCGACCAGCAACAGAATGAGCGTCAGTTCGAAAAGGGCCATGAAAACATCGTCGCGGCTGAAAGTCGGTTGGCGGTGACAAGGTGACAGGATGGCATCGATTGTCCAGCAGGTCTTGCTTGCAAGTCTCACGCTTAGGCGTTGGGATGATCTTCATCGGCCGGTACGGCTCGCCTGCGTTCGTGGCCGAGTCACTGCCTCGACGTTGTTTGGAGGCGTTGCAACTGTTATCGTCCGTGCCGAGGGTCAGGCGACTTCAGACAGCAAGGCAGCATGCAGACCGCAGGAAGAACCCTTACGCGGCGTACGCCGAAGCAGCAACGCTCGCGGCAGACTGTTGATGTCGTGCTTGAGGCGGTCCGGCTTGTGGCCAAACGACATGGGACGCGGGCCATTACCACCAACCGCATCGCGGAGGTTGCCGGCGTCAGCGTCGGGTCGCTGTATCAGTACTTCCCCGACAAGCGCGCGATCTTCGCGGCCCTTCACGACCGACATGTCGATGAGGTGCGGCAGGTCATCAGGCAGACGATGGCTGGCTGCGCGTCGGCTTCGCTGGAGGAATTCGCGCGTGAACTCGTCCTGGGCCTGGTGAACGCGCACCTGGAAGGTGCCGAACTGCACGACATTGTCGCGTCCGCTGTTCCGCAGAGCGCGATCGGCTTCAGGAACGCGTTGCATCAGACCTTCGGGCAAGTCCTGTCACGCGCGGACGACCCGGAACGGTACAGCCTCGACGAGGCGGAGCGGATGCTTTTTGTGCTGCCCCGCATGGTGGAATCGCTCGTGCATGTGGGAGAGCATGCGCCACTCTCGCGCGATGGCGCAAAGAGCGAGGCAATCCGCACTGTAGTGGCCTACGTGAATTCCTTTCAAGGCAACGCACCGAAACACTACTGAAACGACGCGGCATTCTCCTTGGCCCACCGATCGAACGGGATCGGTTCCCGCCCGGTTATCCGCTTTACGCCATCCGTCACCGTATCGAGCCGGCCCTCGCGCACCGCTCGCCAGATGTCCACGAGAGCATCCGCATAGGCGCCCTTCCCGGCCCATTCGACGGTGCGGGCGTATGCCTGCCCGTCTGTTATGTCCTCAAAGCGAACCGGCTTGCCGATAGCCTTGCCGATCGTGGCTGCCATCTCCCCATACGACAGCGCCTCGGGGCCGGTGATCACAAGGGCCTGGCCGCGGTGATCGCGAGTTGTCAGGCAGGCTGTAGCGACGGCAGCGATGTCGTCTGGATGAATGAATGCGATCCTGCCCTCACCGGTGGATGAGCGCAGCACGCCGTCCCGGCGGATAGACTGCGACCAACCGAGTGCGTTGGACATGAATCCGGCTGCCTGAAGGAAGGTGAACGCCACCCCGCTCTCCCGAATTGCATCCTCGCCCCGCGCGTGCCATGCGCCAGTGCCGATCCCGGTTCGCACGTCCAGCGTGGAGAGCTTGACCACATGTCGGACGCCCGCATGGCTGGCGGCGAAGGAGACCGCGCGATCTCGCTTCTCGAGATCCGATCCGTCCGTGACGAGGAATATCCCGTCGACTCCGGCCATCGCCCTGTCCAGCGAGGAACCGGGGTTTTCGAGGTCTCCGATATGGATGTCGGCCCGGTCGCCGAAAAGCGCTTTGGCCCGCTTTTCGTTGCGGACGAAAACGGATGGACGTGCCCCGGAGTTGATGAGGCGCTGGGCCACCCGGGCGCCGATGTTTCCCGTAGCGCCAATGACGAGGTACTTCATTTCAGTTTGCTCCAGCCACGGATCACCTCGAGCGCCATTCGCTTCTGGCCGGCGAGAGTGAGATGCAGACCGTCGACCATGAGGTCGGGAGGCGGCGGAGTGCCCAGCGCGGCGAAGACATCGATGACCGGCGTATCGCCGTCGTGGATGATCCCGGCCACCCGTTCCAGGTCTTCATTGCGGAACCGAACCCCGAATCTGGCAAGCCCCCAATGGGCCGCGACCTGCGCCTCATTGACCGCGGGCGGAGTGATCCAGACAGAGCTGGCCCTCGTCTCTCCGGCAACGCGCTGACGCAATTCCGCGATGTTGCGCGCGGTCTCCTCGCGGTGAATGAGCGTCTTGGTGGGGTGTGGGCCCTGCGTGCGTGCGTCATTGGTGCCGAACAGGAAGAGGACCCAGTCCGGCTGCGCATTTGCAATCTCTGCGAACCGGACGAGGCCGTGGGTGGTCGTCTCACCAGCCACGGCGCTGATGGTCACCGAAATCTCCTCGGCGCCGCGGCGCATCATCAGCATTTCCCTCAGAATGACCGCCCAGGACTGCGGGTCTGAGGTCAAGCTGTCGCCGAACACCACGATTTTGGCTCCCCTGCGAAGGGGCAGGCGATCGATCATCGATCCCACGGCCTCGTCCGCGAGCAGGGCGCTGGCCGCCTCCGAGGCCTCCCTTTGCAGGCGGCCAAGTTCGGCCGCGTAGACCTCGACCGGAAGGCCAAGCAGCGCTGCATGAACGTCCTGGCCGAAATTCACGCCGCCTGGGAGAGAGGCCAGACTCCGCTCAGGCTGGATAACCTTCAGGAGCCAGTTCACTTGTTCGTTCGGCATCGGTTCACCTCGCATCTGATTGTCCGCGTAAGGTGATAGATAGCCGCGTCTCAGGAACGCCACTACTCGCGTTCTCGGACCGCTAAAAACTTGAAAATACTGAAGAATTTCGCAAGGCTCGGAATCTCCATCAGATTCCGGCGCCTACGGACACTGCCCGCTCTCAACGCAGACGGCCGTCAACCAGGGGGATTTCATCGACCGGTTGCGCAACACCGGATACGCCGGCTGGCGTCACCTGCGTCTTCTCCGACGCGCGCTACACATGCGGCAAGCTTGGAAGCCACGGGCTCGTGTCGTGGCCGGGCTGGCGGTCGAGCGAGATCGCTTCGGGCCGCAGCGCCAGGGACAGCTTGTCGCCGGACTTCGAGCCGTTGAGCTTGCCCTTGAGCGAGACTTCCTGCGTGTTGACCTGCACCTTGCCCGACGCGGCGTCGGTGACCTTGGATGCGGTGGATTGGCCACCAAACTCAAGCCCTCTGGCTCTCGAACCATCCCTGACGTAGAGCACCGGCATGATCCTCATCGGCCAGTACGATTCGCCTTTCGTTCGCCGCGTCGGCATCGCGCTGGCCTTGCATGGCATCGCTTTCGAGCATCATCCCTGGTCGGCCTTCGGCGATGCCGACAAGATCCGCCGCTACAACCCGCTGACACGCGTGCCGACCCTGGTTTTGGACAATGGCGAGGTACTCATCGAAAGCCACATGATTCTCGACTATCTGGACAGTCTCGTTCCGGTCGAGAAGAGAATGTTCCCGGTTGCCGAGCCGGACCGCCGCGCAGCCCTCAAGATCGCCGCCATGGCCATGGTGCTCGGCGAGAAGATCGTCAGCCTGTTCTATGAAAAGCGGCTTCAGGAAGAGGCACTGGAGCTATGGGCCGAACGCTGCCGCCGCCAGATCGAGAGCGCGCTTGCCATGCTGGAAGCCGATCGTGTCACCAGGATCACCATTTATTGGTTTGGCGACCGCATAGGCCACGCCGATGTCGCCGTGGCCGTGGTTCTGCGATTCCTCGGCGAGGTGCACCCGGGCCTGGTTTCGCTGGCCGATTTCCCCGCGCTCCACGCGCATGCCGCACGGATGGAGGCGCTGCCTGTTTTCCGGGCCATCTCGCAGCCGTTTACAGCGCCGGGCTGACTGTTCGAACTTGGCGAGACACGGTGTGCCGAAATTCCAGGTGTCCCGCCTCGACAATGGCTCATTCCTGGAGCCTGCCTACGCCGGCCGTAGCCTTCATAGAGCGCAAACACCTATGAGGGCTTCGGCCGGCGAAGGCCGGAGCCGAGCGCACTTTTCGTGTGCAAGCACCGCAAGCACAGGGGTCGGTGGTTTGCGGCCCGGTCTCAACCGAATACCGGCCAGCCTGCCTAGTGCAGGACCAGCATGTCGCCCGACGCGAAGGAAATGTCGGCCTTCTCGCCGACGACCGGCGGCGGCGTGGCCGAATTGTTGAACGTGTCAAGCGATACGGTATTGCCGCCGATGCCGACGCGCACGCGGATGACCGAGCCGAGGAAATGCACTTCGGCGATTTCACCAGACAGGCTCGTGTCGTGGCCGGGCTGGCGGTCGAGCGAGATCGCCTCCGGCCGCAGCGCCAGGGACAGCGTGTCGCCTGATTTCGAGCCGTTGAGCTTGCCCTTGAGCGAAACTTCCTGCGTGTTGACCTGCACCTTGCCCGACGCGGCGTCGGTGACCTTGCCTTCGAGCACGTTGAGCGTGCCGACGAAGTTGGCGACAAACTTGGTCGCCGGCCGGTTGTAGATCTCGAACGGGGTCGCCACCTGCTCGGCCTTGCCGCCATACATCACCGCGATGCGGTCGGAGATCGAGAGCGCCTCTTCCTGGTCATGGGTGACGAAGATGGTGGTGATGCCGAGCTTCTTCTGGATCGAGCGGATTTCCTCGCGCAGCGACACGCGCACCTTGGCGTCCAGCGCCGACAGCGGCTCGTCGAGCAGCAACAGTTTGGGCTTCGGCGCAATTGCCCGCGCGAGCGCGATGCGCTGCTGCTGGCCGCCCGAGAGCTGGTAGGGATAGCGGTCGGCCATCTGCGGCAGCTTGATCATGTCGAGCATCTCGGCGACGCGCTTGTCGGCGTCGGCCTTCGCCATACCGGCCACCTTCAGGCCGAAGGCGATGTTCTGCGCCACGGTGAGGTTGGGAAACAGCGCATAGGCCTGGAAAACCATGCCGACATTGCGCTGGTTGGGCTTCAGCCGCGTGATGTCCTTGCCGGCGACGACGATCTTGCCCGCCGACGGCTCCTCGAAGCCCGCGACCATGCGCAGCACCGTGGTCTTGCCGCAACCGGATGGTCCGAGGAACGAGACGAACTCGCCCGGCTCGACGTCGAGGCTGAAATCCTGGACCACGGTGTTGGAACCGTAGGACTTTCTCACATGCTGGATGGACAGGAATGGCTCGGCCATGGCTTTTCTCTCAGCTCAATTCGGGCGGTTCGCGGATTTCGGCGCGAAACGGGACAGGATCTGGATCAGCGACATGCAGCCCCAGGTAATGGCGAAGGCGATGATGGCAAGGGCCGCCGGCTCATAGGCGCGGTTGGCGCCGATGTTCTGCAGGTAGGGTCCGAAGGCCGGCCGGTTGAGCAGGCTGGCCATGGTGAACTCGCCGATGACGATGGCGAAGGTCAGGAAGGCGCCCGACAGAACCGCGATCAGCACATTGGGCAGGATGACGCGGCCGATGATGGTGCCCCAGCCGGCGCCAAGAATCTGCGCTGCTTCCGTCAGTGTGCGCACGTCGATGGTGCGCAGCCCCGTATCCACGGCGCGATACATGTAAGGCAGCGACAGCGTCGCATAGCCGATGACCAGCAAGGCGTTGGCGCCCATATTGCTCCCCAGGAACGGCAGCGGCGAATTCGAGCCGTACATCCTGATATAGCCGAAAACGATGACGATCGCCGGAATGACCAGCGGCAAAAGCGTGATGAATTCGACGATCGGCCTGAGCTGCGGCAGGCGCAGCCGAATCCAGTAAGCCGCCGGCACCACGATCAGCACGCCGAGTACGATGGTGAAGACGGCCGCGATCACCGAATACAGGAAGGTCGACTGGAAGCGCGCATCGCCCAGCACGATCTGGTAGGCGTCGAAAGAGTGGACGCCGCGGCGCATGCGCAGCGAGAACTCGACCGTCGCCATCAGCGGTATGAAGAAATAGGCCGCGCCGACGATGAAGACGACCCAGGCCCAGAATTTGCCCGACTTCATTTGAGCCACCTCTCGGAGCGGGTCCGGAACCAGATGTAGAAGACGTTGGCAAGCCCGGTAATGACGATCATGCCGAAAGCGATGGCATAGCCGAGCTGCGGGTTGTGCAGCACGTCGCCATTGATCTGCGAGTAGAGCTTGATGGGAACGATATTGAGCGCCGGGCCGGCAAACGCATAGGCCGTCGCGATGGCGCCGAAGGCATTGGCGAACAACAGGATGACAGTGCCGAGGAAGCTCGGCCATATCACGGGGATGACGACCATGCGCCAGTACTGCGACTGCGTGGCACCGAGCGTGGCCGCCGCCTCGCCCCATTCCTTCTTCAAGCCGTCGATGGCCGGCACGATAATGACCACCATCAGCGGGATCTGGAAGAACAGATAGACCGCGATCAGGCCCGATGTGGTCAGGAAATTGAACCCCATCGCGTAGATGTTGATGTTGAGGACGTCACGCAGCAAGGTGGTGACGATGCCGACACGGCCGAGCGTCGCCAGGAAGGCGAAGGCAAGCGGCAGGCCGGCGAAATTCGAGGCGACGCCGGAAAAGGTGAGCGTGGCCGAACGCGTCCAGCTCGGCAGGCCGCCGCGCACGATCGCGATGGCGATTGCCAGTCCGGCGAAAGCACCGATGATGGCCGACCAGAAACTGATCTTGATCGAAACCCAGTAGGAACTGCTGATCGACGGATCGCTGACCAGCTGCAGGATGTTGTCCAGCGTGAAGGAGCCATCCCCGCGCTGAAACGCGCCCACGACGAGGTAGAGCGTGGGCAGGATCAGGAACATCAGGGCGAAGATGAAGAATGGCGCCACGCCGATCCATTGCGTCGGCAAACGGAACGCCGTCGCCTCCTTCGGGGGCGCGGGTCTAGTGGCAAGTGTCTGATTTGAAAGCGAGAGATCGGTCATGCGCCGGCTACCGTCTTCGAGGGAAAGCCGGGCGGCCTCGGGCCGCCCGGTGGATTTCAAGTCTTACTTGACGTTGGCGCCGACAACGGCGTCCCAGTTCTTGCTGATGGCTTCCTTGGCCTTGGCCTGTTCGTCGAGCGACGGGAACGCGGCCGCGGCATAGGCTTCCGCCGGCGGCAGCTTGGCCAGCACGTCCGCCGGGATCTTGCCGTTCTTGGCAAGGTCGTTGAAGCGGATCGGGTGGCAGTAGCCCTTCAGCCAGCCGATCTGGCCTTCGTCGGAATAGAGGTATTCCATCCAGAGCTTGGCTGCATTCGGATGCGGCGCGTAGGCGCTGATCGCCTGCACGTAGACGCCGGCGACGACGCCGCTCTTCGGCACGACGACGTCGACGGGCGGGTTGCCCTTCAGCGTGTCGCGGCCGGCGAGCGCGTTGTAGTCCCAGTTGATCAGGATCGGGGTCTGGCCCTGGGCGAGCGTCGCGGGCTTGCCGACGACGGGGACGAAGTTGCCAGCGGCGTTGAGCTTCTTGAAGAAGTCGAGGCCAGCGGTGCCGGCGGCTTCGCCAGCGGCGGCGCCCGTCGACAGACCGGCGGCATAGACCGCCTGGATGGCCTGGTTCGAAGCGCGCGGATCACCGGCGACGGCGACCGAGTTGGCGAATTCCGGCTTCAGGAGATCAGCCCAGTCCTTCGGCGATTCCTTGACGAGGTCCTTGTTCACCATGAACGAGAGAACGCCGTAATAGTCGCCGTACCAGGCGCCGTCGGCATCCTTGGCGCTGTCCGGGATCGAGTCCCAGGTCGACACCTTGTAGGGCATCAGCAGGCCGTCGGCCTTGGCGGTCGGACCGAAGGACAGGCCGACGTCGATGACGTCGGGAGCCTGCGGGCCCTTGTTGTCCTTGTTGGCCTTGATCGCCTCGACTTCGTCGCCCGAGCCGGCGTCGGGGTTGAGTTCGTTGATGGTGATCTCCGGATACTTCGCCTTGAAGCCGGCGATGACGTCGCCGTATCCGCACCAGTCATGCGGCAGGGCGATCGTGGTGAGCTGGCCTTCCGCCTTCGCGGCCTTGACGAGATCATCCAGCGAAGCCGCGGACGAAATCACCGACGACACCATCAGGGTCGCGGCCGAAAGGGAAAGCACTTTCCCCGTGAATTTGAACATGTGTTCTCTCCGTTGAACTGACGCCGTTGGACGCCTGCGATCCGGTATCGTTTTCATGTGACAGCCAGATGAAAGCTTTGTGAAACCGGCAGCCCGCAGTACGAAAAAGTAAACTCTTTTTAACCTGATGTAGCAATTGGCCGGCGAATCTTTTTCCGGCTAACGAGTTTCTGCCTTGCCCTTCACCGCCTCCCCTGGTTTCCCTGCCCCATTTTCAGATCAACTCGATGCGCCAAAAACGCCTCAGACGGTGCCGGCGATGGCGTTTTCAAGCAAGGTCAACGCCGCCTTCTTGGTCAGCTTGACCGGATTGCCGCCGGCGGTCGGGTCGACCACCGCCATGTCGGCGATCAGCGCCTTGCGCTTCTTGTCCATGTCGAGCCCCTTGATCAGGCCCGGCAGCGCGTGCGGCACCTTCAATTCCTTGCGCAGCTTGATGATTGCCTTGGCGAAGCCGTCGAAGCCGCCCTTGATGCCGCAATAGGCGGCGAGGCGCGCGATCCGCTCCTCGATGGAGTCGCGGTTGAAGGCCAGCACATAGGGCATGAACACCGCATTGGTCATGCCGTGATGGGTATCGTAGAGCGCACCGACCGGATGCGACAGCGAATGGATGGCGCCGAGACCCTTCTGGAAGGCGGTGGCGCCCATGGCCGCCGCACTCATCATATGGGCGCGTGCGACGAGATCCTTGCCGTTGGCGAACGCCTTGGGCAGGTTCTCGAACACCAGCCTGATGCCTTCGACCGCGATGCCGTCGGCCATCGGATGGTAACCCGGCGCGCAATAGGCCTCCAGGCAATGCGCGAGCGCGTCCATGCCAGTGCCGGCGGTGATGAAGCCCGGCATGCCGACCGACAGTTCCGGGTCCGCGATCACGATCGCCGGCAGGAGCTTCGGATGGAAGATGACCTTCTTGGTGTGCGTCTCTTCATTGGTGATGACACCGGCGCGGCCGACTTCCGATCCGGTGCCTGCGGTGGTCGGCACGGCGATGATCGGCGCGATCGTGTCCGAATTGGCGCGCGTCCACCAGTCGCCGACATCCTCGAAATCCCAAACCGGGCGCGTCTGGCCGGCCTGGAAAGCGATCAATTTCCCGAGATCGAGCGCCGAGCCGCCACCGAAGGCGACGACGCCGTCATGCTTGCCCTTCTTGAACACGGCAATGCCCGCCGTCAGGTTGGACTCGACCGGGTTCGGCCGGACCTCGGAGAAGACGCCGTAGGGAACCTTGGCGTCGTCGAGGATCTTCAGCGTCGAGGCAACGACCGGCAGTTTCGCCAGGCCGGGATCAGTGACGAACAGCGGCCGCTTGATGCCGGTGGCGGCCAGCACCTCAGGCAGTTCCTTGATGCGGCCGGCGCCGAAGCGGACGGTGGTGGGGTAGTTCCATTTGGAGATGAGCTTGGACATGGCTTGTCTTTCCGGAAATCAGATGGCTTCGCGCAGGTGGAAGGATTTCGGCCGGGTCAGGTTGTCGTAGCCGATGGCCGACAGCGCCGCGCCCTTGCCGGTGTCCTTGACGCCGGTCCAGACCAGTGCCGGATCGAGATAGTCGCAGCGGTTCATGAACACGGTGCCGGTCTCGACGCGGTCGCCGATGGCGATCGCGCGCTCGGTGTCCCGGGTCCAGATCGAAGCGGTCAACCCATAGGGGCTGTCATTCATCAGCGCGATCGCCTCTTCGTCGTTGCGCACCTTCATGATGCCGACGATGGGGCCGAAGCTTTCCTCGCGCATGACGCTCATCTGGTGGTCGACCTCGGTCAGTACTTCCGGCGCCAGATAGGGCGAGCCGGCCTTGTCGTTAGCCACCTTCATGTTGATGTGGGCTTTGGCGCCCTTGCGCAGTGCCTCCGCCTTCTGCTCGCGGATCAGGTCGGCGAAACGCGCCTGCGCCATCGGCCCCATGGTCGTCGCCTGCTCCAGCGGATTGCCGACGACATAGTTCTTCGTCTCGGCGATAAAGCCTTCGACGAACTCGTCATAGACCTTCTCGTGTACATAGACGCGCTCGATGCCGCAGCAGCACTGGCCGGAATTGAAGAACGCGCCGTCGACCAGATTGGCGACGGCATGATCCATCTTGGCATCCGGAAGCACATAGGCCGGGTCCTTGCCGCCCAGTTCGAGACCGAGCGACATGAAGGTGCCGGCCGCCGCCTTCTCGATGGCCCGGCCGCCACCGACCGAGCCGGTGAAATTGACGTGATCGATCTTGCCCGAGCCGAGCAGCTTTTCAGTCTGCGCGTGATTGAGCACGATGTTCTGGAACACACCTTTGGGCAGGCCGGCCTTTTCGAAAGCCTGAGCGAAGCGCTCGCCCACCAGCAGCGTCTGCGCCGCATGCTTGAGGATGACGACATTGCCGGCCATCAGCGCCGGCACGATGGTGTTGACGGCGGTCAGATAGGGATAGTTCCACGGCGCGATCACCATCACTACGCCCAGCGGATCCTTCTTCACGTAACGGCGAAAGCCATCCTTGGGGTTCGACGCCGGCACCGCTCTCAGCGCCTGCTCGGCGATCTCGACCATGTAGTTGGTGCGTTCCTTGACGCCGCCGAACTCGCCGCCATAGCGAACCGGCCGCCCCATCTGCCAGGCGATCTCAGGCACGATCTCATCGGTCATCGCCACCAGCGCCTCGAGCATCGCAAGCATGTATTTGCCGCGCTCGGCAATCGGCACCTGCGCCCATTTCTCCTGCGCTGCCCGCGCGCGCTCGACCGCTGCGTTGACAGCCTGGTCCGTCGCAATGGGCCGTTCGGCGTAGATCGATCCGTCGATGGGGGTGATGAGTTTGACCGTTTCGGTCATTTGCAGGTCCTCGTGTTACACAATCGAAAATCATTTGGCTTGGCGCTGCCCCTCATCCGCCTGCCGCACCTTCTCCCCCGTATAGGGGCGGGAGAAGGTGAACTCCAACGTCGGCGCCCCCTCTCCCCGTTCTTCACGGGGAGAGGGTAAGGGTGAGGGGCCGCGCCGACGTTCGCAGTTACCTTAATACCGCTCGAAGCCCCTATGCAGTTCCCAGTCCGTAATCCGGCGGTCGTATTCGAACTGCTCCCACTTGGCCGTGTGGACATAGTGCTCCAGCACATCCTCGCCGAGCGCCTGCTTCAGCATCTTCGACTTGGCCAGTGTCTCCGTCGCGTCACGCAGCGTCTTCGGGATCTCCGGCAGGCGCGAAGCCTGGTAGGCATCGCCGACGAACGGCTTCTGCAATTCCAGCTTCTCGTCGATGCCGGCAAGGCCGGCCGCGATCAGCGCCGCGAAGGCAAGGTACGGATTGAGGTCGGCGCCGCCGATGCGGCATTCCATGCGGATGCCCTTCGTCCCCTCGCCGCACAGGCGGAAGCCGGCGGTGCGGTTGTCCTCGCTCCACATGATCTTGGTCGGCGCGAAGGTGCCGGCCTGGAAGCGCTTGTAGGAGTTGATGTAGGGCGCCAGGAACCAGGTGAATTCCTTGGCGTATTTCAGCTGCCCCGCGGCCCATTGCTGGCCGAGCGTCGACAGCGTCCATTCGGCCTTCTTGTCGAAGAACAGCGGCGTCTTGCCGTCGGCGCTCCACAGCGAATTGTGGATGTGGCTGGAGCTGCCGGCGAGCCCGTAATTATACTTGGACATGAAGGAGATCGCCTTGCCTTCGGACTCGGCGATTTCCTTGGCTCCGTTCTTCAGGATGACGTGGCGGTCGGCCATGTCGAGCGCCTCGGCATAGCGTACATTGATCTCTTCCTGGCCCGGACCCCATTCGCCCTTCGAGTTCTCGATCGGGATGCCGGCCGCTTCCATCTCGTTGCGAAGCCGGCGCATGACGCCTTCTTCCTTGGTGGTGATGCCGATCTGGTAGTCGCCGATATAGGGCGAAGCCGTCTCGAGGCCCTGCCAATGCTTCTTGCGCGCGGAATCGTAGGTTTCGTTGAACAGGTAGAACTCGAGTTCGGAGGCGAAATAGCCGATATAACCGCGCTCCGTCAGCCGCTTGACCTGCTTCTTCAGGATGGCGCGCGGCGAATGCGGCAGGTCGTCATGGGTGTGGTGGTCGAGCACATCGCAGATCACCAGCGCCGTCTTCTCCAGCCAGGGAATGCGCCGCAGCGTGGCAAGGTCGGGCTTCATGACGAAATCGCCATAGCCCTTCGACCAGCTTGCCGCCTTATAGCCCGGCACGGGCTCCATATCGATGTCGGCGGCCAGCAGATAGTTGCAGCCATGCGTTTCATCATGGGCGGAATCGACGAAGTATTGCGCCAGGAACCGCTTGCCGGCGAGCCGGCCCTGCATGTCGACGATGCAGGCCAGAACCGTGTCGATCTCGCCGCTGGAGACCGCTTTCTTCAACTGATCGAACGAGAAATTTCCGGCCATTCCTTTGGCGCTCCAGTGCTTGGTCGTTGAAGTGAGAAACCATGGCCGGCGGGATGCCGGCCATGGCCTTGGTGATGCGTCTCAGTGGCCGCCGGTCTCGCCGACCGCCTGTTCGGCGGCCTTGATCGCCGCCTGGCGCGCCGCGATGATGTCGCCCAGCGGCGGGCCCTGGAAGCGGCGACGCTCGAACGCGAACCACACGACCGCCGTCAGCACGAAGAAGCCGACCGTGATGTAGAGCGCCCAGTCGTTCGGCGGCTGGATGCCGATGATGAAGATGAGGATCATCGACACGATCGACAGGAACGCGAACAGCATGAACACGCCGCGTCCCATGTTCCATGGACCCATCTTGTCCCACTTCGGCGTTCCCCAGGCCATCATGCCGAGCACGATCGGCACGGTGAAGGAGAGGAACAGGAAGATGACGGTGCAGGACACCACGATGGTGTAGGCCGAGGTGCCGGCGACCGAGACCACCGAAGAACCCCAGACAAAGAGCACCGACAGGATCGACGCCGTCCAGATCGCCGCCACCGGCGTGCGGTAGGTCGGGCTGACCTTGGCCAGCGCCGCCGAACCGGGCAGGCCGCCGTCACGCGAGAAAGCGAAGATCATGCGCGAGGCGGAGGTGACGGTCGCGAGACCGCACAGCAGCTGCGCCACGAAGACCACGAGATAGACGAATTCCTTGAGGCCCGAGGGAACGCGCTGGTCGAAGGCCCAGAAGAACACGTTCCAGCCCTGCTTGGCGGCATCGTCCATGTTCGGGATCATCAGCACGAAAGCGGCCAGGAACAGGTAGCCGAACAGCGCCGACCAGACCACCGACATGACCATGGCGCGCGGCACCGAAGAGGCCGCCTTGATGGTCTCTTCCGACGTATGAGCCGAGGCGTCATAACCAGTGATCGTATAGATCGGCAGCAGGAGGCCGAGTGCGAACACCCAGGCGTTCGACACCTGCGGCCAGACACCGCCGCCGGCATCACCCGAATAATTGTGGAAGGTGAAGAGACGGCTGAAATCCCAGGTCTGCGCAAAGGCCATGCACACCACCGCGATCAGGATCGAGCCGAAGAAGATCAGATAGCCTGAGAAGTCGGTGAGCTTCGCCGTCAGCTTGATGCCGAGATGGTTGATCAGCGCCTGGAGACCGGTGATGACGACCAGGAAGATCATCTGGTTGGTCAGCGAGCCGTCAATGCCCAGCGCCGGTCCGAAGGCGCCGATAAAGAACGTCCAGGTGCCGACATTGATGGCGCCGAGCACGGTGATCAGGCCGAGCAAGTTGAGCCAGGCCGTGACCCAGCCGGTGCCGCGGTTGCCGAGGATCGAGCCCCAGTGGTAGAGGCCGCCGGCGGTCGGATAAGCCGAGCTGATCTGCGACATGGCGACCGCGAAGGTGAGCGACACGAAACAGCCGACCAGCCAGCCGATGCCGACGCCGATGCCGCCGGCGCCCGACGTGCCTTGCGCCAGCGAGTTGATGCCGCCCGACAGGATGCAGATGATGGAGAAGGAAACCGCGAAATTCGAAAAGCGGCTGAGGCGCCGCTCCAGTTCCTGGGCGTAGCCCATGCTGTGGAGGTGTTTTACGTCCTCCGCCTTGTCGACGTCTGTATAACCCGGTGCTGCCATTGGAAGTCCCCTGTTGGTTCTTAGCTGGCCGATTGTACTGACTTTCCCATTGCGCCTTGTCTGGAGCCCCTGGCCTCCTCGGGCTCCAGATTAGAAAAGATGCCTGTGAGCAGATCCGCCCATTTCCGCTGCCCGGTCTCGCCGGAGATTTCATCGTTGCGGATTTCGATCATCGCGCAGGCCAGCCCGCGCGAACGCGCATGCCGTTCCAGCGTGAAGTAGACGCGGTCGGCAGGCGAATAAGGTTCGTTGACGCCAACGGTGATGCCGGCAAGCCGCCGAAGCGCGCCGATCAGCGGCGCCGCCAGGCGGCGGTCGTCATCATGAATGATGCCGATATGCCAGGGCCGGTTGCGGCCCTTGTAGACCGGCGTGAAGGAGTGGACGGAGACCAGCCGCGTCTCCTGCCCCCGCGCCAGCCTGTCCTCGACAATGCGATCGATGGCTGCGTGGAATGGCTGCCAGGACAGGGCGACCCGTGCGGCGCGCTCATGATCGGAAAGGCCCGTATTGCCGGGAATGGCCGTGGTCTCGCTGACCGGCGGCACCAGATCGGGCGCGTCGAGCGGACGGTTGCAGTCGATGACGAGGCGCGAAATACGCGTTTCGACCAGCGTGGCGTCGAGCGCCTGCGCCATGCGCGATGCAACAGGCAGCGCACCCGGATCCCAGGCTATGTGTCGCGAAAGGTCCCCGGCGGCGAGGCCCAGCGTGCCGAATTCGGGCGGCAGGAAATTGGAGGCATGGTCGCAGGTGAACACGAACGGGCTTGATCCGCCGGGATTCGTCACCCCCACGGTTTCAGACGATGCAAGGCTGGCGGGCCGCGCTGTCTTCATAGTCCTGCCGTTCCCCGGGAGCGCTGTATCGTATGTTACGTATTTTGCGTCATTGCGTCCCTGCGGATGATTTCATACAGTTTATCCGGCTTTGTCAAATGCGATCTCATGGGCCAGGCCGGTGGATGGGGGAAAAGATGATTTCCAGTATTGCCGAACTGATCGCCGACCGTATCGGCAGCATGCCGGCAGGCGAGCGGCGCGCGGCCCAGACGCTGATCGCCTCCTATCCGATGATCGGCCTGAAGACGGTGGCGGAATTCTCGGCGGCGGCCGGCGTGTCCTCGCCGACCATCCTGCGCTTCGTCGCCCGGCTCGGCTTCCAGAACTATCCGGAGTTCCAGTCGAGCCTGCAGGACGAACTGGCGGCGCAACTGCAGTCGCCGGCGATACGCACGCTCAATCCGCCCTCGCCGGGCGGCACCGCATCGCCCATGCTGGAGGCGACGCTCGACAATATGCGCGAGACCTTCAGGCATCTGTCGGACAGGCAGCTTGCCGACATCGCGGCCAGGCTTGCCGAGCGGCGCGGCAAGACATTTCTGATCGGCGGCCGCTTCACCGATCCGCTCGCCCGCTACATGGCGGCCCATCTCGCCATCGTCCAGCCCGATGTCGTCCACCTTGCCGGGCAGGAAAGCATGTGGCGCGACCGGCTGATCGACATGGGCAAGCGCGACGTGCTGGTCATCTTCGACATCAGGCGCTACCAGGACAGCCTCGTCCGCTTCGCCGAAAAGGCACACCAGCGCGGTGTGCAGATCGTGCTGTTCACCGACCAATGGCTGTCGCCGATCGCGAGGTTTGCCCGTCACGTCATCGCCGGACGCACGGCTGTGCCCTCCGCATGGGATTCCTCGGCCGCCCTTTTCGTCGTCGCCGAAACCCTGATCGGCGCCGTCACGAGGCAGCTCGATGCCAACGGCGCCCGCCGTATCCGTGAGATGGAGGGCCTGCGTTAAGCAAGCTCTTGCAAGGCGGTTCGGCCCGCATCGACCCAGCACGCGACTTCACGTTACCGAGATTTAATGTGCACGATCGCGTGATAATTGCCATAAACCGCTGATATCGGGATGTAGCGCGGCCGAATTTCGCCGCCTAGCCTGTCGTCGCTCTGCCGCCTTATCTGGAATGGCCGACGACCCCTGCAGCCGGAGTGTCGATGCGGACCTGGAAACAAATAGCTGTTGCGCTTGTCATCCTGGCGGCGGCCGCTTCTGGCTGGGCGCGCTTCTATCCGGGAGCGCCCGAGATGCTCTCGCGCTGGGGCCTGGACTGGGCCGTCGCGGCGACGCCTCCCGCGACGGAGGGCAAGACAGCCGGCGCCACTCAGGCCGGCCGTGACCGCTCCAGCCAGGTGGCGACGATCGTCGCCACGCCGGCCGGCACCGCCACCATCAACGACCGCCTGCAGGCTATCGGCACCGGCCGCGCCAACGCCTCGGTGACCGTGAATCCCTACAGCTCCGGCCGCCTTGCCGAACTGCTTGTCGAATCCGGCAGCCATGTCGCGGAAGGGCAGATCATCGCCACGCTCGATTCCGAAACCGAGATCATCGCGCAGGACCGGGCCAAGCTCGCCTTGCAGGATGCGCAATCCAAGCTCGACCGGGTCAAGTCGCTGCGCGCCTCCAATGCCGCGACGCCGGTCGCGGTGGCCGATGCGGAAGTGGTGCTGGCGGGCGCGAGGCTGGCGCTGAGGGATGCCGAACTCGCGCTGCAGCGCCGCTCCGTACTCGCCCCGATCTCAGGCACGGTCGGCATCCTGCCGATCTCTGCCGGGAACTATGTGACCAATCAGTCCGCGATCGCCACGCTCGACGACCGCACCTCGATTCTGGTCGATTTCCAGGTGCCCGAGCGCTTTGCCGCCGCGGTCAAGGTCGGCGCGCAATTGACCGCAACGCCGATCGCCAATCCGAGCAATGCCTATACCGGAACGGTTGCGGCCATCGACAACCACGTCGACGAAAAAAGCCGCACGCTTCTGGTCAAGGCCAAGATCGCGAACCCGGCCGATTCGCTGCGCGCCGGCATGTCCTTCTCCATCACCATGAAGTTCCCCGGCGACACCTATCCGGCCGTCAGCCCGCTGGCGATCCTGTGGGGCGCGGACGGCGCCTATGTCTGGCAGATCGAGGATGGCAAGGCACGGCGCGTACCGGTGCGCATCATCCAGCGCAACACCGAAACCGTGCTGATCGACGCCGAACTCGACAGCGGCGACATGGTGGTCACCGAGGGCACGCAAAGCGTCAGCGAGGGCGGTGAGGTCCGCATCGCCGGACAGGACCGGCGCGCCAACGCCGCCGAAGGCTCGTGACCGGCATGACCAACGCCGCCAGCGATACCGGCTTCACCGCGCTGTTCATCCGCAGGCCGGTGATGGCCCTGGTGCTCAACGTCCTCATTGCCGTCGCCGGCCTCGCGGCCTTCTATGGCGTCGAGGTCCGCGAACTGCCCGACGTCGACCGCGCCGTGGTCACCGTTTCAACCACCTTCGAGGGCGCGGCCGCCGAAACGGTCGACCGCGAGCTGACCGATACCATCGAAGGCGCCGTCGCCCGCGTCTCCGGCGTCAAATCGATCTCGTCCTCCTCGTCCTTCGGCTCGAGCCGCGTCACCATCGAATTCAACGACGGCGTCGATCTCAATGTCGCCGCTTCCGATGTGCGCGATGCCGTCGGCCGCGTCGCCAACCAGATGCCGACCGCCGCCGATCCGCCGCGCATCGTCAAGGCCGACGCCAATTCCGACGCGGTCATGCGGCTGGCGGTGACTTCGGACAATATGTCGATCCAGGACATGACCGTCGTCGTCCAGGACCAGATCGAGGATGAGCTGGCCGCCGTGCCCGGCGTCGCCGACGTCCAGGTCTATGGCGACCGCGACAAGATCTTCCGCATCGATGTTGACCAGAACAAGCTCGCCAGCCTCGGCTTCACCGTCGCCGACCTCAGGGCCGCCCTTGCTTCCGTCGCCTTCGATTCGCCCGCCGGTTCGATCACCACGACCAATCAGGACCTGATCGTGCGCACCACGGCCGACGTGACCACGCCGGCCGAATTCGAAAGCCTCATCATCGGCGGCACGACGCGCATCCGCGACGTCGCGACCGTCACGCTCGGTCCCGATGTCGGCCAGACGGCGCTGCGCTCCGACGGCAAGACCGGCATCGGCATCGGCATCATCCGCCAGGCGGAATCGAACACGCTTGATATCTCGACCGGCGTCCAGGCCGCTGTCGCCAAGTTGCAGCAGAACCTGCCCCCGGGCATGTCGATCAAGATCACCAGCGACGATGCCGTTTTCGTCAACGGCGCCGTGCACGAGGTCGAGATCGCGCTGGCGCTTTCGGTCTCCATCGTGCTGATCGTCATCTACGCCTTCCTGCTCGACTGGCGCGCCACGCTGATCCCGGGCCTGTCGATGCCCGTCGCCATGATCGGCACCATCGCCGCGATCTATCTCGCCGGCTTCTCCATCAACATCCTGACCCTGCTCGCGCTGGTGCTGGCGACCGGCCTGGTCGTCGACGACGCCATCGTCGTTCTGGAAAACATCGTTCGCCGGCGCAACGAAGGCATGGGGCCGCGTGCCGCCGCCGTGCTCGGCGCGCAGGAAGTGTTCTTCGCCGTCGTCGCCACGACGCTGACGCTGGTCGCGGTCTTCGTGCCGATCTCATTCCTGCCGGGCCAGACCGGCGGCCTGTTCCGCGAATTCGGCTTCGTGCTCGCCATGTCGGTGCTGCTGTCTTGCGTGGTGGCGCTCACGCTGTGCCCGATGCTTGCCTCGCGCATGCTGACCAGCGCTTCGCTGCACCACGAGGGCGGCCATGGCATCGGCGCGCGCATCGGCGGCGTTCTGAATGCAGGCTACAAGCGCGCCCTGCACGCATGTCTCGGCGCGCCGTGGCTCGTGGTTCTGGTCGCGGTGCTCTTTGCCGGCGTCGCCTTCACGCTGTTCGGCACCATCCGCCAGGAACTGACGCCGACCGAGGACCGCGCGGCCGTGCTGCTGCGCATCTCGGCCCCGCAAGGCGTCAGCCTCGACTACACGACCGCGCAGATGCAGAAGATAGAGCGGCTGATCCAGCCGATGCGCGATTCCGGCGAGATCCGCGCCACCTTCGAAAATGCCGGCAACAACGGCTCCTACAATTCAGGCTTCATGGTGATGACGCTGGCGCCGTGGAACGAGCGCAGCCGCAGCCAGCAGGAAATCATGGCCGAGATCAGCGAGCTAACCAAACAGGTGCCGAGCGTGCGCATCTTCCCGGTACAGCCCAACAGCCTCGGCATCCGCGGCGCCGGCAACGGCCTGCAGTTCGCGCTGGTCGGCAATGACCGCAAGGCGCTCGGCGATGCGGCGGTCAAGATCATCGACGAGATGCGGAAGGATCCGCGCTTCCAGACACCGCGCCTGTCGATCGACCCGACACAGCCGCAACTGGCCGTAGCCATCGACCGCGAGCGCGCCTCCGACCTCGGCATCGACATTACGGGCCTCGCCAACACCTTGCAGGCCATGCTCGACGGCAATGACGTCGTCGACGTCTACATCGCCGACCGCAGCTATGGCGTGAAACTGGTCTCGACCACCAATCCGATCAACGATCCGACCGACCTGGAAAACATCTTCCTCAAGACGGCAGATGGCCGCTTCGTGCCGATGTCGACTATCGCCACCTTGACCGAACGCGCCGTGCCGCCGTCCCTGACGCGCGAGCAGCAGCAGCCCTCGGTGGCCATCACCACCAACCTCGCCGGCAATTTCGCGCTCGGCGATGCATTGAGCCGCGCCGAGCAGATCGCCACGCCTCTGCTGCCGGCAGGCAGCCGCATCCTGCCCCTGGCCGAGGCCGCGACGTTGGGCGAAACCAACAGCGCCATGATCACCATTTTCGGCTTCGCTTTGGTCATCATCCTTCTGGTGCTGGCCGCCCAGTTCGAAAGCTTTGTCAGCGCCGTCATCATCATGGCGACGGTGCCGCTTGGCCTGGCCTGCGCGATCTTCGCCCTGCTTTTGTCAGGCACCAGTCTCAACGCCTACAGCCAGATCGGCCTGGTGCTACTTGTCGGCGTCATGGCCAAGAACGGTATCCTGATCGTCGAATTCGCCAACCAGCTGCGCGATCGAGGCCTTGGCGTGCGCGAGGCAATCGAGCAGGCCTCCATCATCCGCCTGCGGCCGGTGATGATGACGATGATCTGCACGGTGCTGGGCGGCGTGCCGCTGGTGCTGGCCGCCGGCGCGGGCGCCGAGGCGCGCGTTGCGCTGGGCTGGGTCATTGTCGGCGGGCTGGGTCTGGCCACCGTCTCGACGCTGTTCCTGACGCCGGTCGCCTATCTGCTGCTCGGCCGCTTCGTCACGCCGAAGGCCCATGAGGAAGCGCGGCTCAAGCGCGAACTCGAGGAAGCCGCCTACACCAATGTGGAGCCGGCGGAGTAAGGCTCGGACCTATTTCAGCACCTTGCCTTCGATCGACCAGCGCGCGGCGAGGAAATTCAGCACCGCCGCCACGATGACGCCGCCGACCTTCGCCGGCCACACCCCGGCAGGGCCGGCAAAGAGCGCGATCGACAGGCTGGAGACGCCGAGCGAAATCAGCGCTCCGAGCGAGACGAAGCGCAGGAAGGCGTCCCGCAGCCGGATGGCATGATTGCGCTCGAACGACCAGAAGCCGTTCGCCATGAAGGAGAAGATGACGGCGATAGACCACGAGACGATGTTGGCGGGCAGCGGCGGGACGTGAAGCTTGAGCAGCAGGAAAAAGCCGGCAAGGTCGATTGCCGTGTTGGCGAGCCCGACGATGGCAAAGCGGATGATCTTGCTGCCGGTCGAACGTCCGGTCTGCTCGGCGCCGCTCATCCCCTGCCGTCCATGATCTCGGCGCCGGCCCGGGCCAGGCTTGCGCCGAACGCGTCCGAGGCAAGAGCCGAGAATTCCACCTCGCGCACGCTTTGCATCGGATCGCGCGCGCGCAACGTGTCGTCGACATGGCCGGGATGGCACATGAACAGGCCGTTTTCCCCCAGGGTCTCGACCGCGGCCTGCAGCAAGGGAGCGAACCTGTCGGGCTGCTTCCAGTCATAAATGCCGGTGAGCGGTTCCATGATCGTGAAGCCTGCGCGCGCCATCGACCGGTTGAAGCCGGCGGCCACCGCGGCGATCGCCGCGATCTTCGGCGCCACCGCTGCATCGCCGAGGGCCGGGGAGCCGCGCAGCGGCGGACGGCCTGAGCCTTCCGAAAAACGCATCCGCAGCCATTTGCGCACGACAGGCAGGAAGTGGACGTGCTGGTGCCCGTCGATGAAGTCGGGCTGACGGCCGAGCACCCCGACGAAGCGGCTGAGCTGCGCGTCGAGTTCGGCATGGACATCCCGCTCCTCGACACGGCCGCGCACGACCGGCAATGCGAGCGCTCGCAGCGGTGGCAGCCGGCCTTCGGGCGCCAGGCTCGATCGGCCCGTTACGGCCTGCTGATCGGTAAGGGTCAGGTGCAGCCCGACGGCCGCGTGGCCGCACAGCGGCTTTATCCGCCTCGCCGCTTCCTCCCATTCCGTAAAGCCGGTCATGCAGCTGGTGCCGGTCAGGCGGCCGCGCTCGAGCAGATCGAGGATCGCTGTCGAAACCCCGGGGGCCAGCCCATAATCATCAGCGATCAGGCGGATACGCCGTGTCATGCCTCGGGCTTGCCCGGCAGCCTCGCCGAACCTTCACCGCGCACGACATCACGCACGATATAGACCGGCCGGTCCTTGCTTTCCGAAAGCGTCACCCAGACATATTCGCCGATCAGCCCGAGCAAGGTGAGGTTGAGGCCGCCGAGCAGCACGACGGCGACCAGCAGGCTGGGATAGCCCGGGACGGCAATGCCGTAGAACATCACCTCGAAGAATACCTTGGCGCCATAGACGGCGCCCGCCAGCGCCGCCAGCAATCCGCTGAGGCTGATCAGGCGCAGCGGAATGACCGAAAACGAGGTGAACCCTTCCAGCGAGAAGGCGATCAGGTTGAGCCGGCTCCACTTCGACGTGCCGCTGGCGCGGTTTTCCGGCGAATAGGGTATCGCCTTCTGGCGGAAGCCCGCCCAGGCGAACAGACCCTTGTTGAAGCGCCGCTTGTCGCGCAAGGTGGTGATCGCCCGCGCTACGGACCCGCGCATGACGCGAAAATCCCCGGCATTCTCCGGGATGTCGAAACGCTGGCTCGAATTGATCAGGCTGTAGAAAAGCCGCGCCAGCTGGCTGCGCCGCCAGCTCGCCTCGCGCCGGTCGTTCTGCGCATAGACGACGTCGATCTCCGGGTCGTCGACCAGCTCGGTGATCATCTTCAGGCTGATGTCCATGGAATGCTGCAGGTCGGAATCCATGATCAGCACCATGTCGCCGCGTGTCTGGTCGAGACCGGCGAGCACCGCGACTTCCTTGCCGAAATTGCGGCTGAGCCGCACGATCTCCCACGAGCCTGTCAGCGCCTGCGAAAACCGCGCGACACCATCGTCGCGGCTGCCGTCATCGACCAGTATCTTGTGCACGGCCATGCCGAAACGCTGCGACACGGCGGCTTCCAGCCTGTCGAGCAGCGCCGCGAATGCCGAAGCCGACTGCGCCTCGTTCAGGAAGGGCGCGACGATATCGAGAACAGGCCGCGATTCAGCCATTTGCCACAGACCCCTCATTCAACGCCTTGTTGCGCGCCTTGGCCCAGAACCACCAGATCAGCAAACCGGCAATAGCGGTGACCGCGATCGGGCGGAACCAGGGGTAGAAGAATTCATGCATGTGGCGTTCGACGCTGGTCAGCCCCGTCAGGAACAGGACCGCCGACAGCACCGAGGCCAGCACGCCGCCGCGCTCCTCGCGCCACAACAAGGCGATAGCGAGGCCGGCGGGCACGGCGATCATGGCATAGGTGTTGGGCTCGACGCGCGGGTTGAAGACGCACATGTAGAACGCGGCCGTCAGGAAGATGGCGAGACCAGCCGGTCCCCGGTCGAGCCTGCGGTCGAACCAGAGCACGGCCGAAAGCGTGAACAGCGCCATCACGGTGCGTATGATCGTGGCGCCAAGGTCCGGGATCGGCAGGCCCATTTTGGTGAACGGCGCCGTGAAATCGGTCGGAACGAAATGGCTGGTGTTGTCGACCGCCATCGAGGTCAGCATCCCGGCGAAAACGCGATACTGGTCGTTGAGATAGCCGGCGGGTGCGAAGGCATAAGGCAAGGCGAGCACGAACAGCACCGCCAGCACCAGCACCGGTATCAGCCGCAGGCGCAGGGCTCCGACCAGCAGCAGCATGATGATGGCGGTGGGCTTTGCGATGATGGCGACGGACGCCCAGAAGAAGGCTTCGGCGCGCCGCCCTTCGAGCGCCGACAGCGTGAGCAGCCAGCAGGCGCCGGTCAGAAGGATCGTCGCCTGGCCGTTGCGGATCGCGCCCAACGCCATCGGCAAGGCAAGGAAGAGCCCGAAGGAAAGCAGCCATGGCAATTCCGTGCCGCCGAGTTTGCGCACTTGCCGCATCGCCGCATAGGTCAAGACCGAGAAGCCGACGATGTGCCACACCAGGCCGCCCAGGTGCGGGCCGAGTTTTAACAGCGGGACATAGAGCGCGGCAAAGGCCGGCGCGTAGAGATATCCCATCTCGGACTGGACATTGTAGAGCGGCCCGCCTGCCAGGAATTGCTGACTGCCATATCTGTAGGCCGGCAGGACCGAACGCGTGTCCGGCGACAGCAGGACCATGACAAGAACGACCAGGAACGCCCCGATCCACAGGCTCAACCCCAAACGGTCGAAAACCGGCTTGGACATCGTCATCAAAGGCACCCTATACCATTCTACGGTGGGCCCTTGCCCGCGCCGTCCGGCATTTCGATGGCGGCGGCATATCACGGACAAAGCGAAGTGGCATAGGGGCTGAGCGCCACGGCAATCAACTTCGCGTGCCGCCCCTGAGGCTGCGCCATCGCGAGGCAAGGGCGAGGAAGCGCCTTCGAAGGTCCTGACTCAGGCCACCTCCTGGAGCGGCATCAGGGCCTGATGAAAACCTTGCCGTTCGGCTTGGCGAGTTCCCCCGGCAGCCGCGCCATGGCCTCGTCGAGCGGCACGACGGCTGTCACGTCGGTCGACCAGCGCCCGTCGGAAAAACGCTTCTGCGCCTCCAGGATCGCCGGACCGCGCCGGTCTTTGAACTGCCGCATCCACTCGCTCAGCCAGAAGCCTTCGATGTGCTTGTGCTGGAAGATCAGCTGGCCGGGCTCGCGGATCACGGTGGCATCGGCATCGAGCCGGCCGTAGATGATCCAGCGCGCACGCTTCGGCATGGCGTTGAAGATGGCTGACGCCAGCGGTCCGGTCACGGCGTCGAGGAAGATACGCGGTTGCTCGGCCTTCATCACCTCGCGCAAAGCGGCTTCGAACTCCGCCGCCTTCTCGTTGAGCACATGGGCGGCGCCGATCTCCTTCAGAAGCGGGATCTGCTCGTCGCGGCGTACGGTGACGATGGGCCGGAACCCCTCCTCCTTGGCCAGCCCGATGATCAGCTTGCAGAGCTGGCTGGCGCCGGCGGTCATGATGAAGGCCTTTTCGCCTTCCTGTTTGACGATGTCGAACATGGCGATGGCGGTCAGCGGATTGACGATCATCGCCGCGCCGTCCTCGTCGCGCACCGTGTCGAGAAGCGGAATGCAGGCTGCCGCCTCGGCGACGGCGTATTGCGCCCACGAACCCCAGTTGCTCAGCCCCGTGGCGAAGGCGATGCGCTTGCCGACCAGGCTCCTGGGATAGGCTTCATCGCCGCTGGCGACGACCGTCCCGACACCCTCGAAGCCGGCAGGCCGGCCCTTGACGCGAGGCTGGCCGTACTGGCCCTTGATGAAGGCGACATCGGATGGATTGATCGAGGCGAGGCTGACTTTGATCAGCACTTGCGTCGGTCCGGGCGTCGGCACGCCGATGCTGCTGGGCGCCAGATAGGGCTCCATCGCTTCCAGCGCGCTGCCGCTCGGCGTCCTGGTGTAGCCGTCGCCGACCAGGAGAAGCGCTTTCATTTCGGACGGGATGGTCATCGATGACACTCCTTGTTTGCCGGGCCCAAAGACCCTGCGGTTTGCCGAACCCCCGCTCAGACTTTTTCCTGCGTGTACTTCTTCAGCTCGGTGCGCGCCACCTGGCGCCGGTGCACGGCATCCGGCCCATCGGCGAGGCGCAGTGTCCTGAGATGCGTCCAGGAACGGGCAAGCGGCGTGTCCTGGCTGATGCCTTGCGCGCCGAACATCTGCACCGCCTCGTCGGTGACCTTCAGCGCGACGCGCGGCGCGATCACCTTGATCTGGCTGATCCAAGGCGCCGCGGCGCGCGCGTCGCCCTGGTCGATCATCCACGCCGCCTTGAGGCAGAGCAGCCTGGCCATCTCGATCTCCATGCGGCATTCGGCGATGATGTCGAAATTGGCGCCAAGCTTCGCCAGGGGCTGGCCGAAGGCTTCTCGACGGACAGAACGCTGGCACAGCATCTCCAGCGCCATCTCGGCCTGGCCGATCGCGCGCATGCAATGGTGGATGCGGCCTGGCCCGAGGCGGCCCTGCGCGATCTCGAACCCCCTGCCCTCGCCAAGGATAAGGTTGGAAACCGGCACCAGCACATTGTCGAAGCGAAGATGCATGTGGCCGTGTGGGGCGTCATCGTCGCCATAGACCCGCATGGCCCGGACCTTGGTCACGCCCTTGGTGTCCGATGGCACCAGGATCATCGAATGGCGGCGATGCTGCGGCGCCTCGTCGCCGCCGGTTCGCACCATGACAATGTAGATGGCGCAGCGCGGATCACCGGCGCCCGAAGCCCACCATTTCTCGCCGTTAAGCACATAGTCGTCTCCCCGGCGTTCGCAGCGCATCGCGATGTTGGTGGCGTCCGAGGAGGCGACATCCGGCTCGGTCATCAGATAGGCTGAACGGATCCTTCCATCCAGCAGCGGCTCGAGCCAGTCCCGCTTGTGCTCGGCCGTGCCGTAGCGTTCCAGAACCTCCATATTGCCGGTGTCGGGCGCCGAGCAGTTGAAGGTTTCGGCGCCGAGATGCGCCTTGCCCATCTCCTCGGCCAGATAGGCGTATTCGACGGTGGACAGGCCGTAGCCGCGCTCAGAGCCGGTCAGCCAGAAATTCCACAGCCCGCGCCCGCGCGCTGTCTTCTTCAATCCTTCGAGTATCTCGGTCTGGCGCTTGCTGTACGTCCAGCGGTCGCCGTCCTTGCCGACCTCGCCCAGGAACTCCTTGTCGAGCGGCATGATCTCGTCGCGCACCATGGCCGCCACGCGTGCGTGGATCGGCTTCAGCCGCTCGGTCATGCCGAGATCCATCTGCGTCATCGCTCGCTAACCCTTCATGCATGCCAGGCATTTTGCCTGTGGCAAGGATGACCGTACTTCGGCTAGCCTTGTCAACGCGAACTCTGCCCGAACACAGGGGCAGCACGCGGGGGATTGTCATGAGTTATCTGGACGACCTGTTTTCGGTAACCGGCAAGACCGCCCTGGTGACGGGCGCCGCCACCGGCATCGGACGCATGGTTGCGACCGCGCTGGTCAAGGCCGGCGCCAACGTGATGATCGCTTCGCGCAAGGGCGAGGACTGCGTCAAGGTCGCCGCCGAGTTGAACGAGCTTGGCGCTTCGGGCCGGGCCGAGGGCTTTGCCGGCGATGTCTCCAGCGAGGCTGGAATTGCCGCGCTGGTCGGTGAGGTCAAGGCGCGCACCGCCAAACTGGATATTCTGGTCAACAATGCCGGCGTGTCCTGGGGCGCGCCGCTCGACAGCTTTCCCTATCATGCCTGGGCCAAGGTGTTTGGGGTCAACGTCACCGCCGTCTTCCACCTGACGCGCGAACTGCTGCCGCTGCTCGAAGCAGCCGCCAGCGACGCCGATCCGGCCCGGGTGATCAATCTGGGCTCGGTGATGGGCACACAGCCGCTCGCCGACGACGCCTATTCCTACACTGCATCCAAAGCCGCCGTGCACCATCTGACGCGCACCCTGGCGCTGAAATTCGCCGCCCGCCGCATCACCGTGAACGCCTTTGCCCCCGGCCCCTTCCAGAGCCGCATGACGGCCTTTGCCACCGGCACCGAAGAGCAGGCCAGGCATGTCGGGGCCCATGTTCCGATCGGCCGCATCGGCGCGCCGGATGACATTGCCGGCGCAACGCTCTATTTGTGCAGCCGTGCGGGCAGTTACGTCACCGGCGCCATCCTGCCGATTGACGGCGGACAGTCGGTGCAGCATGGGCTGACCCTGTTCAAGGAATGACATTTGCCGGCCGCAGAAGCCGGCGGTGAACTGGAGGACATGAGCGTGGAACCGATCAGTCTCGATGTGCTTCTGGCCAGTGTCGGCAAGGAGGTCGGCGTATCGCCCTGGCGCGTGGTGACGCAGCGCATGATCGACCAGTTCGCCGATGCCACGGACGACCACCAGTTCATCCATTGCGATCCCGAGCGGGCCAAGCGCGAGACGCCGTTCGGCGGCACCATCGCGCATGGCTTCCTGTCGCTGTCGCTGCTCTCGGCCATGACGTTCGAGACCATGCCGCCGCTGGAAAACAGCAAGATGGGCGTCAATCACGGCTTCGATTCGCTGCGCTTCCTGGCGCCGGTGAAGACCGGTTCGCGCATCCGCACCCATTTCGTGCTGGCCGAGGTCAAGGTCAGGCCGTCGGGCTGGGTGCAGACGGCGCATGACGTGACGATCGAGATCGAGGGTTCGAAAAAGCCGGCGCTCACCGCCCGCTGGCTGACGCTGACCCTGATCGAGCGCCAGCCCGAGACCGCATGAGCGACCCGAACGCGCTCGACCAGGCAGCGCTCGCGCCATATCTCGAGGCGCAAATCCCGGGCTTTTCCCGGCTTGAGGCAATCGAAAAGTTCAAGTCCGGCCAGTCGAACCCGACCTATCTCGTCACGGCGGCGAGCGGCCGTTACGTGCTGCGCGCCAAGCCGCCGGGACAGTTGCTGAAATCCGCGCATCAGGTCGACCGCGAGTTCACGGTGATGAAGGCGCTGGCCGGCACCGCCGTGCCGGTGCCGCGCATGCTGCATCTTTCGGCCGAGGCCTCGCCGATCGGGCGCATGTTCTATGTCATGGATTTCGTCGAAGGCCGCATCTTCTGGGATCCGGCCCTGCCCGAGGCGCGCGGCAACGACGAACGCACCGCAATCTATGACGCCATGAACGGCACGCTCGCGGCCTTGCACGATGTCGATGTCGCCGCCGTCGGGCTCGGCGATTTCGGCCGGCCGGGCAATTATTTCGAACGCCAGCTTGCCCGCTGGACCAGCCAGTACCGTGCTTCCGAGACCGGCGCCATCGCCGACATGGACAGGCTGATCGCCTGGCTGGAGACACACGTACCGGCCGATGACGGCCTCGTCTCGCTGGTGCATGGCGACTACCGGCTGGACAATCTGATTTTCGCGCCGGACCGACCTCAGGTGCTGGCGGTGCTCGACTGGGAACTGTCGACGTCAGGTCATCCATTCGCTGATATCGCCTATCAATGCATGCAGTGGCGCCTGCCGCACGCGTCCGGCTTTCGCGGCCTGGGCGGCGTCGACCGGCAAGCGCTCGGCCTGCCCTCCGAGGAGGACTATGTCGCCGCTTACTGCCGGCGGCGCGGGCTCGCCGGCATCGGCAACTGGACCTTCTTTCTCGCCTTCTCCTTCTTCCGGCTGGCCGCGATCTGCCAGGGTGTCTACAAACGGGCGCTGGACGGCAACGCCTCCAATCCCGAAAAGGCCAAAACCTATGGCGAGGCGGTGAAGCTGCTTTCGCATCTCGCCGCCGGGCTCATCGACAAGGATAGTTGACGGAGGGAACCGCGATGGCGCGCTTTGCCGGGATGACAGTGCTGATCACAGGCGCCACGGGCGGCCTGGGCAGAGGCGCGGCGAACGGCTTCGCCGCCGAAGGCGCGCGGCTGGTTCTGTCCGACATCAATGAAGAGGCACTTGCCGATCTTGCCGGCAAGCTTCCCGCCGAGTCTGCGATCCTGGCGGGCGATATCGCGGAGGAAAGCCTGTCCGAGGACCTGGTCAGGCTCGCGGTCGAGAAATTCGGCCGGCTGGATGTCGCCGTCAACAATGCCGGTATCGTCCAGAGTTTCGTCCGCCTGCCGCAGGTTCCCTCCGACGACGCCCGCCGCGTGCTGGAAATCGACCTGCTCGGCGTCTTCTATGCCATGAAGCACCAGATCCCGCAGATGGAGCGGCAGTTCAAGGCGACCAGTAGGGGTGGCGCCATCGTCAACATCGCCTCGGCCGCCGGACTGTCCGGTGCCCCGAAGCTCTCGGTCTATGCCGCCGCCAAGCACGGCGTCATCGGCCTGACCCGCTCGGCGGCGGTCGAATATGCGAGCAAGGGCTTGCGCATCAACGCCATCTGCCCCGCCCACACCAGGACGGCGATGGTGGACGGTTTCGTGCGCATTTCCGGCGCGCCGGAAGCGGAAGCCCTGGCCGAACTGACGCGCGGCGTGCCGATGAAGCGGGTGGCGGAAGTCGATGAAATCACCACCGCCATCCTGTTCGCCGCCGACCCGGCCAATTCCTTCATGACTGGCCATGCGCTCGCTGTCGACGGCGGCATCGGCGCCATCTGATGCCTGCCGTCCGGGAACCGGAAGGTGCCCTTGTTCGTTTCCGTACAGCGTATATAATTTAGCCAGGCACCACAAATACAAGCACCACAAATACAAGGGCACCCGAATTGCCGCTGAGCGTCCAGAAACGCCGCGAGAAACAGAAGGCCGAACTGCGCACTGAGCTTGTCGAGGCCGCCCACAAGCTCGTCCAGGAAGAAGGCTATGAAGGCCTGACCATCCGCAAGCTCGCCAAGCGGGTCGGCTATGCGCCGATGTCGGTCTATTCCTATTTCGCCGACAAGCAGGACATCCTGTTCGCGCTCGCCGAGGACGCCTTCGAGACGCTGGCACGGCGCATCGAGGAGCATCCCTCCGACGATCCGATCGAGGCCTTGCAGGCGGTGATGACCGAGTATGCCGCCTTCGGCCTCGGCAATCCCAATGAATACCGCACCGTCTTCATGACCGAAAAGACCAGACTGCCGGAAGGCAGGAGCTACGAGGACATGGAGGAAGGCAACCCGGCGATGAAAGTGCTCATCAAACGGGTCGAGGCCTGCGTCGCCGCCGGCAAATTGCAGGGCGATCCGCGCGCCATCGCCACCATGCTATGGGCGGTGGGACACGGCACGATCTCGCTGCTGATCACCTTTCCGTTCTACCCCTTCGGTGACCCGCAGGCTTTCGTGAAGCGGATGTGCGATTTCACGCTCGCCTCGCTCAGCACCAAGGATGTGCCGCCGCTGACCGAGACGCCGGTCAACTGCTGAACGATATCTCCAATTCCAGCTGACTGATGACCCCATCGGGATTGCCCGCGTGACAATGCCGGCGCGCCGCAGTTTTCGGCGTTCAAAAAATTTCATCGTACATGTACGTTTTTCATCTTGAAAATCGCCATCTCCAGTCGTATGTGTACGTTACATCGTACATGTACGGAAAAAATTCAACGATCGAACTGGAGACTGACCATGAAAAAGACCCTCCTCACCCTCGCCGCCGTTCTGGCCCTTTCCGGCTCGGCTTTTGCCGCCGGCGCCACTCAGCCGGTGAAGCATCCGGCCGCCGCGGCCTGCGTCGACACCAAAAGCAATGTGAAGCTCGATTGCACCTCGACCGGTTCGGTCGAGAAGAAGGGCGCCACGGAAAACACCGCTGAGGGCAAGGGCCCGCGCCTGGGCATCAGCATCAATCCGTGGATCGTGCCGAGCACGTTCTAAGACGGGTAAAGCACTGTCTGGCCGGCACAAGCCGGCCAGGTGATGGACTTCAGCTGATCGACACCGGCAGCCTGGCCGCCGAACTCTCGAAGGCCGCGTCGATCAGCTTCTGCATGTCAGCGGCGCGCCTGAAGGATGGATCGCCGTTCCGCCCCGCATCCAGCGCATCGGCAAAACGCCGGGCATTGCGCTTGACGTCCGGCAGCGCGAGCGTGCGCCAGCGCTGTTGGTCGACATCCTCGCCAAGGCAAGCGGACAGGCTCGACGCCTTGCCGTCGGTCTCGACCTTGATGGCGCCCATGGTGCCGTGCAGCGCCAGCGACAGATCATTGGCATGGCCTGTGGTGAAACGGCTGGCCATGATCGTCGCCAATGCGCCTGACTTCAGCCGCGCCGTCATCGCCACGCTGTCATTGGCATCCAGAACATAATCGCCGATCCGCTCGCCCTCGGCCTTCGGAAACGTCACCAGATCGGCGTGCAGGCTGACAATGTCCTGCGCCGCGCCATAGGTGGCGAAGTCGAGGATGTGAATGCCGACATCGCCCAACACTCCTGTCGAACCGTGCCGGCTCGACAGCCGCCACAGCCATTTGCCCTCGACCCGCCAGTCGCCCCAGGACTTGCTGACCAGCCAGCTCTGCCGGTAACTCGCCTCGACATGCCGCAAGTCGCCGATCTCGCCGGCCTGCACCATGCGCCGCGCTTCCTGGATGGCGGGCGAGTTGCGGTAGGTCAGGTTGACCATGTTGACGACGCCGGCAGCTTCCGCGGCCTCGGTCATGGTAAGCGCGTCGGCATGGTTCGGCGCCAGCGGCTTTTCGCAGAAGACATGCTTTTTCGCGGCAATCAGGGCCAGCGTCGTTGCCCTGTGCACGCCGTCCGGCGTCGCGTTGATGGCGGCGTCGAACTCGCCCCAGGCGATCGCCGCCTCGAGACTCTCGAAGGAAGCGCCGATCTTGTTGTCGGCGGCGAACGTCGCCGCGCGACCCGGCACCTGATCGACACAGGCAACGATGCTGCAATTGGAAAGCCCGGCGAATTCCTCGACATGGTGCCCGGCAATGCCGCCGGTGCCGAGCAGAAGCAGGCGGTGCACCATCAACTCAAGCCCTTGTGGCCGTCGGCATGCAGACGCAGGCCCTTCTGCACGATCTTCTCCTTGGCCTTGTCGGTCGGCACGTTGGGCGCATTGGTGATGCCGGACCATGCCGGCGCCGGGTTGTGCGCCCAGTGCACGGCATTGCGCAGCACCTGCTGCACGCCCTCATTGTGGTAGATCGGATAGGTCTCGTGACCTGGCGAGAAGTAGAAGATGCGGCCGGCGCCGCGCTGGTAGGTCAGCCCCGAACGGAACACCTCGCCGCCCTCGTACCAGGAGATGAATACCGTCTCCAGCGGCTCCGGCACCGCGAAGGGTTCGCCATACATTTCCGTCTCGCCGATCTCCAGGCATTCGCCGATGCCTTGAGCGATCGGATGGCTGCGGTTGATCGCCCAGACGCGCTCGCGCTCGCCCGCCTCACGCCATTTCAGCGAGCAGGGCGTGCCCATCAGCCGCTTGAATATCTTCGAATAGTGGCCGGAGTGAAGGACGATCAGCCCCATGCCTTCCCAGACCCGCTTCTGCACGCGCTCGACGATCTCGTCCTTCACCTCGCCATGCGCGGCATGACCCCACCATAGCAGGACATCGGTTTGCGCCAGTCGTTGCTCGCTCAGGCCGTGCTCCGGCTCCTGCAGGGTCGCGGTGGTCGCCTCGATGCCCTTGTCCTGGTTGAGCGCGGCGGCAATCGTGCCATGCATGGTCAGCGGATAGAGGTCGCGTACGGCGGCATTGGTCTGCTCATGGACGTTCTCGCCCCAGACAACGGCTTTGACACGCATTTTTCCTCTCCAAAGCGCTTTGAATACCCTATCAGGCGAGACCTTGGGAAGATGCCTCCCAATCAAAATTTCAACGGATCAGGGCTTGCGGGTCTTGCGCCCGGGCACGGTCTTGGCCTTGCCGGGCTTGGCCGGCGCACCGGGAATGGCCGAACTGGTGACGGACACCGGATCACTGGCGGGAAAAGTATCCTCGAGGCCCTCTTCGAGTTCCTCCTCGGCATCGGCCTCGTGATGCCGCTCATGCTCGAGCGATCGGACCGCCGCGGTTTTCGCTGTCCTCTTCGTGGGCGGCTTCGGCGCGGACTTCGACGGCATCGGCATTCTCCCTCGACCTGTCGCCGCACAACGGACGCGCGCGGCAAACGTTCCGGGGTCAGCCAGCGGCGTCGCGGGCACCCTCGGACAGGAAAGTAAAGACATAGTCCGAGAAGGAACGCCAGCACTCGACCCGGAACGCATCCTGAGCCGTGCGCAACAGCACGATCTCGACCTTGCCCAGAATGGTGCGCGACGCGGCCCCAACTGGGAAGGCGTCGAGCGACAGATCCTGCGGGCAGCCGGAGTTGATCGCAGCAGCTGCGGCAGGACCGACAACCGATATCCCGATGTTGCGGTGCGAGATGCCAACCGCCGAGTGCAGGGCCGAAACCCCGGCGCAGTCGGCGAGCGGGTCGTTGCCGGCCTCGTCGATGACAAGCCATTCGTCCGGGCCGAGCCACATCGCGGTGCGCCCACCCTTCGTCGCCGATGTCTTCGGCTGCTTCGGCAAGGTCACGCCGAGCGCCTTCGACAGGGCGGCAAGCGAAGCCTCCGGCGCGCGCAGCGACATGCGCTCCGCCGGCGCCAGCACTTCGACCTTGACGCCGGTCGCAGAAGTCGAGCGGCCGGCCAATGCCGGGCGGCGTTCCGCCGACGGCGAAGTCGCGGCGGCGGTCTTTGCAGCGGCCTTAGCCATTGAGGCGGCCTCCCGTTTCATCGAAGAACACCATGCCGGTAACCTCCACTTCGATCACCCCATCAGGCATCGGCACATAGAGCGTGTCGCCCATCCGGTCGCGACCGCCGGCAACCAGCGCCAGCGCGATGGAGCGGCCGCAATTCTGCGACCAATAGCTCGAGGTGACATGGCCGATCATCTTCATCGGGATCGGCTGCCTGGGATCCTCGACGATCTGCGCGCCTTCCTCCAGCACCACCTTCGGGTCCTTGGTCTTGAGGCCAACGAGCTGCTTGCGGCCCTTGGCGACGAGATCGGGGCGCATCATGCCCCGGATACCGACGAAGTCGGTCTTCTTCTTGCCGACGGCCCAGTCAAGGCCCGCGTCGTTCGGCGTGACGGTGCCGTCGGTGTCCTGGCCGACGATGATATAGCCCTTCTCGGCGCGCAGCACGTGCATGGCCTCGGTGCCGTAGGCGACGGCGCCATGCTTCTGACCTTCGGCCCACAGCGCCTCCCAAACCGCCTGACCATAGTCGGCCGGCACGTTGACCTCGAAGCCCCGCTCGCCGGTGAACGACATGCGGAACAGCCTGGTCGGCACGCCGCAGATCTTGCCTTCGCGCACCGACATATGCGGCAGCGCCTCGTCCGACATGTCGATGCCTTCGACCAGCGGCGCGATGATGTCGCGCGACTTCGGCCCCTGCACCGCGATGACCGCCCACTGCTCGGTGATCGAGGTCAGCCAGACATTGAGATGCGGGAACTCGGTCTGGAGGTAGTCCTCCATGTGGTTCATGACGCGCGGCGCGCCGCCCGTCGTCGTCGTCACATGGAAACGGTCGGGCGCCAGGCGGCCGACGACGCCGTCATCATAGATGAAGCCGTCCTCGCGCAGCATGATGCCGTAGCGGCAGCGGCCGGGCTCCAGCTTCTCCCACGGATTGGTGTAGAGCAGCTCCATGAACTTCGCCGCATCGGGCCCGACCACCTCGATCTTGCCCAGCGTCGAGGCGTCGAACAGGCCGGCATTGGTGCGCACGCCGACGCATTCGCGGTCGACCGCCGCATGCATGTCCTCGCCGCCCTTGGGGAAATACCAGGCGCGCTTCCACTGGCCGACATCCTCGAACACGGCGCCTTGGCGCTCGGCCCACGGATGGATCGCCGTCTTGCGTGTCGGGTCGAACAGCGGCCCGCGCGCATGGCTGACGATCGAGCCGAAAGTGACCGGCGTATAGGGCGCGCGGAACGTAGTGAGGCCGACCTCGGGGATCGGCTTGCCCAGCGTCTCGGCTGCGATCGCCAGGCCGTGCATGTTCGAGGTCTTGCCCTGGTCGGTCGCCATGCCGTTGGTGGTGAAGCGCTTGACATGCTCGATCGAGCGCATGCCCTCATGCACCGCCTGGCGGATGTCCTTGGCGGTGACGTCGTTCTGGAAATCGACGAACGCTTTAACCGTCGTATCCGGCCCGGCGCCGGGCGCCGCGCCCAGCATGCCACGCGACCAGCTTTCCGAGGCGTCGACCTTGGGCTTCGAGCCCTTGCCCGCCTTCGCGCCGGCATCCTTCGCCGCCTTGGCGCCAGCGGCATAGGCTTCGTCTACCGTCCCCGACAGGCCGTCGGTTCCGTTGCAGGCGCCAACCGAGACGCAGTCCTGCGCATAGGTGCCCGGCACGAAGCGCTTAGTCTCGTCGTTGAAGGCGACCTTGCCGCGCGACTGCGAGAACAGGTGCACCGACGGCGTCCAGCCGGCCGACATCAGGATCGCGTCGACCGGAATGGTGCGTTCGCCGCCGCCATTCTTCGGCTGCACGGTCATCGAAGACACGCGCAATTTGCCGCCGGCGCGGATCACCGCGCGGCCGAAATTGATCTCGATGCCGAGCGCCCTCGCCTCGTCGATCACCGGGCCGGTCGGGTTGTCACGCAGATCGACGATCGCCGCGACATTGACGCCGGCCTTCTTGAGGTCGATCGCCGCCGCGTAAGCGGAATCATTGGCGGTGTAGACACCGACATTCCTGCCGACCGCGACGCCGTAGTGGTTGAGGAAGGTGCGCGCCGCACCAGCCAGCATGACGCCAGGCCGGTCATTGTTGGCGAACACCATGTGGCGCTCGATGGCGCCGGAGGCGAGCACCACGCGCTTTGCCCTGACCTGCCACAGCCGCTCGCGCGGCAGGTCGTGGCCGGGAGCCTTCAGATGATCGCTGACGCGCTCGACCAGGCCGACGAAATTCTGCGCGTAATAGCCGAAGGCCGTCGTGCGCGGCAGAACACGGACATTGTCCATGGCGGCGAGCTTTGCCACCGCGCCCTGCGCCCAGGCGAAACCATCCTGGCCATCGATCCTGGCGCCACTTTCGAAACGCAGGCTGCCGCCGAACTCGGCCTGTTCGTCGGCGAGGATGACGCGCACGCCGGTCTCGGCCGCCGCCAGGGCCGCCGCGATGCCCGCCGCGCCGCCGCCCAGCACCAGCACGTCGCAATGGGCGTAGCGCGAGGAATAATGGTCCGGGTCGGGCCGGTCGGGCGAAACGCCGAGGCCGGCGGCCTCGCGGATCTTGGGCTCGTAGAGGCTCTTCCAGGCAGCCTTCGGCCACATGAAGGTCTTGTAGTAGAAGCCGGCCGAGAACATCGGCGACGCCAGGTCGTTGACCGCCCCGACGTCGAAGGACAGCGACGGCCAGCGGTTCTGCGAATTGGCGGCAAGACCGTCATAGAGCTCCTGCACGGTGGCGCGCACGTTCGGCGTCTTGCGCGCATCGTCGCGTACGATCTGCACCAGCGCGTTCGGCTCCTCCGCGCCGGCCGACAGGATGCCGCGTGGACGGTGGTACTTGAAGGAACGGCCGACCAGATGCACGCCATTGGCAAGCAGCGCGGAAGCCAGCGTGTCGCCCTCGATGCCGGTATAGGACTGGCCGTCGAAGGAGAACCGCGCGGTCTTGGCCTGCTTGAGGCGGCCGGCGGCGGGAATACGGAACGCGCCGCTCATTTGGCGACTCCTTCATTGCCGTTTTTGGGCAACTTGGAGGGTTTCGGCTCGCCCGCCTTGTAGGTCATGACGAACTTGTCGGTGACCGTGTCGCGCACCGCGTTGAAGAAGCGCGCGCAGCCATGAATATGCCGCCAGCGCTCATAGATGATGCCCTTGGGGTTGGAGCGGATGAAGAAGAACTTTTCGAAATCGTCGTCGCTCTCGCCGGCAATGTTGCCCGAGCGCGCTATATGCGCCTCGCCGGCATTGCGGAATTCGAGTTCCGGACGCTCTTCCTCGCAATAGGGGCAGCGGATGAGAAGCATTCTGTTTGTTCCTACAATTCGCCGTGGCCGACACGCGCGCCGGGAGGTTGATCGCAAAGCTTCTGGCCCACGGTCACGAACGGCGCGACGAGCCGCAGACGTTCGGCCACATCGGCGGAATCGCGAAACAGGGCCCGGTTGGCGATGTTGCCGAGGGTCAGTTGCACCGGATCTGTCGTGACGATGACGCCGCGCGGCTTGAAATCCTCATCCTCGTCAAGCCCATGCGGCCTGCCTTCGAAGAACATGACGACCTTCTGGCCAGCGGCCCAGACACAGGCAAGCGTTCCTTCGTCGGCCGAAAACGGCCAGCCCGTCTCGTTGCCGGCGCGGCTGATCGGCTGCAGACGCACTTCCTCAGGCGTCGGCATGTGGAACATGCCCTGTTCCCCCGCCAGCACCAGCGGCATCGCGACAGCCAGCTCGGCCATCATCAGTGCGCTACGGCCGCCGCCGCCGCCTCGTCGATGAGGCGGCCGGTGCGGAAGCGCTCGATGGTG
>NZ_JAFKIC010000352.1 GCF_017306585.1 Mesorhizobium sp.
AGCGCCAGGTCAAGGGCCCGGCCATCAACGGCCTCAAGAACCGCGTCACCGAGGCGCTGACCGCCCGCAAGAGCGAACTGAGGGACGTCGCGATCACCGCGCGCCTCGTCGCCGAGAAGGTCGATGTCACGCTGCCGGTACGGCAGTCGCCGGCCGAGCGCGGCCGCATCCATCCGATCAGCCAGGTCATCGACGAGATCGCGGCGATCTTCGGCGATCTCGGCTTCGCCATTGCCGAAGGGCCCGATATCGAGACCGACTATTACAATTTCACCGCGCTGAATTTCCCGGAAGGCCATCCGGCGCGCGAAATGCACGACACCTTCTTCTTCCAGCCGGACGAGAAGGGCGAGCGCAAACTTTTGCGCACCCACACTTCGCCCGTGCAGATCCGCACCATGGAGAAGCAGAAGCCGCCGATCCGCATCGTCATTCCCGGGAAAACCTACCGGCAGGATTCGGACGCCACCCATTCGCCGATGTTCCATCAGGTCGAGGGGCTGGTGATCGACAAGTCGGCCAACGTCGCCAACATGAAGTGGGTGCTGGAAGAGTTCTGCAAGGCGTTCTTCGAAGTGCCGTCGGTCAAGATGCGTTTCCGGCCGTCTTTCTTCCCGTTCACCGAGCCAAGCCTCGAGGTCGACATCCAATGCGACCGCTCGCGGCCGGGCGAAGTGCGCTTCGGCGAAGGCTCCGACTGGATGGAGATCCTCGGCTGCGGCATGGTGCATCCCAACGTGCTGCGCGCCGGCGGACTCGATCCCGACGAGTATCAGGGCTTCGCCTGGGGCATGGGCATCGACCGCATCGCCATGCTGAAATACGGCATGCCGGACCTGCGCGCCTTCTTCGACGCCGACGTGCGCTGGCTGTCGCATTACGGCTTCCGGCCGCTCGACATGCCGACGCTGTTCGGGGGCCTGAGCGCGTGAGCCAAGCCGCCGATCCCTATGCGGACGCGGTGACGTTCCGTTTCGGCGACAGTCCGGAGCTGGCCGACGAGTTGCTGGCCCTAGTACTGTCGGGCCGCAAGACCGCGACCTGCGGCGCGCTGCGTGACTATGGCGGCGCCGAGCCGGTACCGGAGGTCGGTCGCCGCGATGTGGTGCTCGACGGCAGCGGCCGTCGCGCCGCGGTCATCGAAACGGTCGAGGCGATCGTGCGGCGCTTCGACGAGGTCGACGCCGACTTTGCTCGCGACGAGGGCGAAGGCGATCTGAGCTACGAATACTGGCGTGATGCGCATCAGGCCTATTTCGAGCGCAATGGCGGTTATTCGCCTGACATGAAACTGGTTTGCGAACGCTTCCGGCTGGTCGAAGTGTTCGCGCAAGACGACGCGAAAGTGTGAGACGATGAAATTCACCCTCTCCTGGCTCAAGGATCATCTCGAAACAGATGCCACGCTCGACAAGATCGTCGAGCGGCTGACCTCGATCGGCCTCGAGGTCGAGCATGTCGACGACAAGTCGAGCCTGAAACCCTTCGTCATCGCCAAAGTGCTGACGGCGGTGCAGCACCCCGACGCCGACCGGCTGCGGGTGCTGAGCGTCGACACCGGCGATGGCAAGCCGCCGGTGCAGGTCGTCTGCGGCGCGCCGAACGCTCGCGCGGGCCTGATCGGCGCCTTCGCCGCGCCCGGCACCTATGTGCCCGGCATCGACGTGACGCTGACGGTCGGCAAGATCAGGGGCGTCGAGAGCCATGGCATGATGTGTTCCGAGCGCGAACTGGAACTGTCGGACGAGCACAATGGCATCATCGACCTGCCCGGCGATGCGCCGGTCGGCACCAGCTTCGCATCCTATGCGCATCTCGACGATCCGGTCATCGAGATCAACCTGACGCCGAACCGGCCGGATGCTACCAGTGTCTACGGCATCGCGCGCGACCTCGCGGCGAGCGGGCTCGGCACGCTGAAGAGCGCCGGCGTCGAGGCGATCCCGGGCAAGGGCGAGACCCCGGTCAAGGTGGTGATCGAGGCGCCGGAGCTTTGCCCCGGTTTTGCCTTGCGTCTTGTGCGCGGCGTCAAGAACGGCCCATCGCCGAAATGGCTGCAGCAGAGGCTGATCGCCATCGGGCTGAGGCCGATCAGCGCGCTGGTCGACATCACCAATTACGTCACCTTCGATCGCGGCCGTCCGCTGCATGTGTTCGACGCCAAAAAGGTTGCCGGAAATCTCGTGGTGCGCCGGGCGCGCGACGGCGAGAAGGTGCTGGCGCTGGACGGCCGCGAATACACGCTGACGCCTGAGATGTGCGCCATATCAGACGACAACGGCGTGGAATCGATCGCCGGCGTCATGGGCGGCGAGCATTCCGGCTGCGATGAGAACACCACGGACGTGCTCATCGAATCCGCGTTGTGGGATCCGATCACCACGGCCCGGACAGGGCGGACGCTCGGCATCATCACCGACGCGCGCTACCGCTTCGAGCGCGGCGTCGATCCCGAGTTCATGGTTCCCGGCGTCGAACTGGCGACGAAGCTGGTGCTCGATCTCTGCGGCGGTGAACCGGCGCAGACCGAGGTCGTCGGCTATGCCGGCCATCAGCCGAAGATCGTTGCCTTCCCGGTGTCCGAAGTGAAGCGGCTGACCGGCATCGAGGTGCCCAAGGCGGAAAGCCTCGACATCCTGTCGCGCCTGGGCTTCAAACCACAAGGTTCGGGCGATGTCGTCGATGTGGCGGTGCCGTCCTGGCGCCCCGACGTCGATGGCAAGGCCGATCTGGTCGAGGAAGTGATGCGCATTCACGGCGTCGACAACATCGCGCCGCAGCCACTCGGCGCGCATGACGCGGTCAATTCGAAGATCCTGACCACGCTGCAGGTGCGCACCCGCACGGCCAAGCGCGCTCTCGCCGTGCGCGGCATGATGGAGGCCGTCACCTGGTCGTTCATCCCGGCCAGGCACTCCGAACTGTTCGGCGGCGGCCAGACGGCATTGAAACTCGCCAACCCGATCGCCGCCGACATGTCCGACATGCGCCCCTCCCTGCTGCCGGGGCTGATCGCGGCGGCGCAGCGCAATGCCGACAAGGGCATTGGCGACGTGGCACTGTTCGAAGTCTCGGGCACCTATGAGGGCGGCGGCGCCGACCAGCAGCGCCGCGTCGCCGCCGGCGTGCGCCGCGGCACGGCCAAGCTCGACGGTT
>NZ_JAFKIC010000353.1 GCF_017306585.1 Mesorhizobium sp.
CGATCGACGGCACGCCGACCTGACGGGCGAGCAGGATGTGCTCGCGGGTCTGCGGCATCGGGCCGTCGGCGGCCGACACGACCAGGATCGCGCCGTCCATCTGCGCGGCACCGGTGATCATGTTCTTCACATAGTCGGCGTGGCCGGGGCAGTCGACGTGGGCGTAGTGGCGGTTGGCGGTCTCGTATTCGACGTGCGCCGTCGAGATGGTGATGCCGCGCGCCTTCTCTTCGGGAGCCGCGTCGATCTGGTCATAACGCTTGTATTCGCCGAAATACTTGGTGATCGCAGCCGTCAGCGACGTCTTGCCGTGATCGACGTGGCCGATCGTGCCGATGTTCACATGAGGCTTAGTGCGCTCGAATTTACCTTTTGCCACTGTGGTTCTCCGTCTTACTCGTCCCGCTCGGGGAAATTGATATTCGCTCTATCCGTCCCGGAAACGCGCAAGAACTGCGGTTCCGGTGGCACAGGCATTCTTACGCGTACTTTTTCTGGACTTCCTGGGCCACCGCCGTAGGGACCGGCTCATAGTGATCGAACTGCATCGTGTAGGCCGCGCGGCCCTGGCTCATCGAGCGCAGGTTGTCGACGTACTTGAACATGTTGGCCAGCGGCACCATCGCATTGATCACGACGGCCACGCCGCGTGCTTCCTGGCCCTGGATCTGGCCGCGGCGGCCGTTCAGGTCACCGATGACGCTGCCGACATAATCCTCAGGCGTCACGACTTCGACCTTCATGATCGGCTCCAGCAGCTGCACGCCAAGCTTGGGTGCGGCCTCACGGAAGCAAGCGCGAGAGGCGATTTCGAAGGCCAGGACCGAAGAGTCGACGTCGTGGTATGCGCCGTCGATCAGCGTCGCGCGGACACCGATCATCGGGAAGCCCGCGAACGGACCAGCGCCCATGACGCTCTGGATGCCCTTCTCGACGCCCGGGATGTATTCCTTCGGCACCGCGCCGCCGACGATCTTGGACTCGAACACGAACTCTTCGCTCTCGGTGTTCGGCTCGAACACAACCTTGACGCGGGCGAACTGGCCCGTGCCGCCGGTCTGCTTCTTGTGCGTGTAGTCCTGCTCGTGCTTGCGGGTGATCGTCTCGCGATAGGCCACCTGCGGCGCGCCGACATTGGCTTCCACCTTGAACTCGCGACGCATGCGGTCGACGATGATGTCGAGGTGCAGTTCGCCCATGCCGGAGATGATCGTCTGGCCGCTTTCCTCGTCGGTCTTGACGCGGAAGGACGGATCCTCGGCGGCCAGGCGGTGAAGGGCGAGGCCCATCTTTTCCTGGTCGTTCTTGGTCTTCGGCTCGATCGCGATCTGGATGACCGGATCGGGGAATTCCATGCGCTCGAGGATGACCGGGTGCAGCGGATCGCACAGCGTGTCGCCGGTGGTGGTGTCCTTGAGGCCGGCCAGGGCGACGATGTCGCCGGCAAAAGCTTCTTCGACGTCGGCGCGCGAGTTCGCATGCATCTGCAGCATGCGGCCGATGCGCTCCTTCTTGCCCTTGACGGTGTTGTCGACCGAGATGCCCTTGGTGAGCTTGCCGGAGTAGATGCGCGCGAAGGTCAGCGAACCCACGAACGGGTCGTTCATGATCTTGAACGCAAGCATCGACAGCGGCTCGTCGTCGACCGCATGACGCTCGATTTCAGCATCGGTCTTGGCATCGACGCCCTTGATGGCGGGGACGTCGGCCGGCGACGGCAGATACTCGACGACGGCGTCGAGCAGCGGCTGCACGCCCTTGTTCTTGAAGGCCGAGCCGCAGAACATCGGGAAGAACTTGACCGCGATCGTGCCCTTGCGGATCAGCGAGCGGATCTCGTCATTCGACGGCATCTTGCCTTCGAGATAGTTCTCGAGAGCGCCCTCGTCCATTTCGACGGCGGCTTCTATCATCTTCTCGCGGTATTCCTCGGCACGAGCCTTGAGGTCGGCGGGGATCTCGACGACGTCCCAGGCAGCGCCCAGCGTCTCGTCGCGCCAGACGAGCGCGTTCATCTCGACCAGGTCGACGACGCCCTTGAACTCGGTCTCGGCGCCAATCGGCAGCTGCATGACGACAGCCTGCGCGCCAAGGCGCGAACCGATCATCTCGACCGAGCGGTAGAAGTCGGCGCCGATCTTGTCCATCTTGTTGCAGAAGATCATGCGCGGCACGCGGTACTTGTCGGCCTGGCGCCAGACAGTTTCCGTCTGCGGCTCGACACCGGCGTTGGCGTCGAGCAGCGCGATGGCGCCGTCGAGCACGCGCAGCGAACGCTCGACTTCGATGGTGAAGTCGACGTGTCCGGGGGTGTCGATGATGTTGAAGCGGCGCATCTTGCCGTCACGGCCCTTCCAGAAGGTCGTGGTCGCGGCGGACGTGATGGTGATGCCGCGTTCCTGCTCCTGCTCCATCCAGTCCATGGTCGCAGCGCCGTCGTGCACTTCGCCGATCTTGTGCGACTTGCCCGTGTAATAGAGGACGCGCTCGGTGGTCGTCGTCTTGCCGGCGTCAATATGCGCCATGATCCCGAAATTGCGGTAGTCTTCGATTTTGTATTCGCGGGCCATCGTAGCTGCCTCTCAGTCCTGTTCGCGCTTTACCAGCGGTAGTGTGCGAAAGCGCGGTTGGCTTCAGCCATTTTGTGGGTGTCTTCACGCTTCTTGACGGCCGTGCCGCGGTTGTTGGCCGCATCCATCAGCTCGCCGGAGAGGCGATCGATCATCGTGGTCTCGTTGCGGTTGCGGGCGGCAGCGATCAGCCAGCGGATGGCCAATGCCTGACGACGCTCGGGGCGCACGTCGACCGGAACCTGGTAGGTGGCGCCGCCGACGCGACGCGAACGCACTTCAACATGCGGCGCGACATTGTCGAGCGCCTGATGGAAGACGGTGACCGGCTCCTGCTTGGTCTTCGACTGGACCTGGTCGAGCGCACCGTAGACGATGGTCTCGGCAACCGACTTCTTGCCGTCATACATGACGGCGTTCATGAACTTGGTAACGATCAGATCGCCGAACTTCGGATCCGGGTTGATCTCACGCTTTTCTGCACTGTGACGACGGGACATGGCTTTTGTCTCTCAATCTCTCATAGCCCGGCGCAGTGAAAAAAAGCGCCGAAGCCGGAAAACCTTACTTCGGA
>NZ_JAFKIC010000354.1 GCF_017306585.1 Mesorhizobium sp.
CTCGACCTACGAGACGCCCTTCGTCGGCCAGCCCGCCAACGAGGCGCGGGTGTCGTCACGCCGCAAGGTCGTCATCCTCGGCGGCGGCCCGAACCGCATCGGTCAGGGCATCGAGTTCGACTATTGCTGCTGCCATGCGGCCTTCGCGCTGCGCGATGCCGGCTATGAAGCGATCATGATCAACTGCAACCCGGAAACGGTCTCGACCGACTACGACACGTCGGACCGGCTCTATTTCGATCCGCTGACGGCGGAAGACGTGCTGGAGATCCTGCGCGCCGAGCAGGCGAGCGGCGAACTGGTCGGCGTCATCGTCCAGTTCGGCGGCCAGACGCCGCTGAAGCTGGCGGATGCGCTGGAGAAGGCCGGCATCCCGATCCTCGGCACCTCGCCCGACATGATCGACCTCGCCGAGGACCGCGACCGCTTCCAGAAGCTGCTGCACAAGCTCAACCTCAGCCAGCCCAAGAACGGCATCGCCTATTCGGTCGAGCAGGCCCGCCTCGTCGCCGGCGAGCTCGGTTTTCCGCTGGTGGTGCGCCCCTCCTACGTGCTCGGCGGCCGCGCCATGCAGATCATCCATGACGAGGGCATGCTGCAGACCTACCTGCTCGACACCGTGCCCGGCCTCGTGCCGGAGGACATCAAGCAGAAATACCCCAACGACAAGACCGGCCAGATCAACACGCTGCTCGGCAAGAACCCGCTGCTGTTCGACACCTATCTCTCGGGCGCCATCGAGGTCGATGTCGACTGCCTCTGCGACGGCAAGGCGACCTTCGTGTCGGGCATTCTGGAGCACATCGAGGAAGCCGGCATCCATTCGGGCGACAGTGCCTGCTCGCTGCCGGTGCACTCGCTGCCTTCCGACCTCGTCGACGAGCTGGAGCGGCAGACGGCGAGCCTTGCCCGCGCGCTCAATGTCGGCGGCCTGATGAACGTGCAGTACGCGATCAAGGACGGCACGGTCTATGTGCTGGAGGTCAACCCGCGGGCGTCACGCACCGTGCCGTTCGTCGCCAAGACCATCGGGCGCCCCATTGCCAAGATTGCCGCCCGCATCATGGCCGGCGAGACGCTGGAAGACGCCTTCGCCCATTACGGCGCGATGCCCGACCCCAGGAATCCCGGCCACATCGCGGTCAAGGAAGCCGTCTTCCCCTTCGCCCGCTTCCCCGGCGTCGACATTCTGCTCGGACCGGAAATGCGCTCCACCGGCGAGGTCATGGGCCTCGACCGCGACTTCGCGCTCGCCTTCGCCAAGAGCCAGTTAGGGGCCGGCGTCGACCTGCCGCGCTCCGGCACCCTGTTCGTCTCGGTGCGCGACGAGGACAAGGCCGGCATATTGCCGGCGGTCAAGCGCCTCGCCGGCCTCGGCTTCAAGGTGCTTGCCACCTCGGGCACGCAGCGCTTCCTCGCCGAAAACGGCGTGACGGCCGAAAAGATCAACAAGGTGCTCGAAGGCCGCCCCCACATCGAGGACGCCATCCGCAACCGCCAGGTCCAGATCGTGTTCAACACGACGGATGGGCAAAAGGCGGTGTCGGACTCGAAGTCGCTAAGGCGCGCCACGCTGATGCAGAAGGTGCCTTATTACACGACGTTGTCTGGCGCGGCGGCCGTGGCGGAAGCGATCGCGGCGCTGAAGGCGGGGAGCTTGGAAGTGAGGCCGCTGCAGGAGTATTTTGGGTGAATATTGCTTGCAACCATCTAATTTATGGAACGCATAGGTCGCCACCTTGGTCGGCAAAATTTGCGCAAGCGGTGCAAATCGGCTAGCTAATAACGATATCTGGAATGATTTTCAGATTGGTGGAGGCCGCTGGTCTGTAGGTATGGACCCTACCACCAGCGGCCCCAGTGCCTCGGCTGAGCCGAGAGGGATCCTTCGTTTGGACCGAAGAATCAGTCAGATGCTGCCATAGCCCGCACTACGTTTGCAATCTTATTTGCTTCAGCAGTTGTCAAATCAAATGGCAACCCCTGGATTTGAACGATCAAATTCTGCCGTATTGGGATCGGAAGCACGGAAACGCTTGTAGGCGGGGCTATCACCGGCGACGCAACTGGCCGAGCCGCTGGCCGCTCCCCTGTAGTTTGGCCGCCCTTTTGGCGATCACTCGTTTTCCGCGCTCCAGCCGCACCGCCGACTTTGAAAGTCATTGGGCTGTCTTGGTAGTTTAAAAAATCCTCGACAGACGATTTTATACGGCTTTTGTAGGTATTTAGGCTTCCAGGCGTATAGTTACCGCCCTCGATATTAGAAAATCTATGCATCAATTGATCAAGGTCGACGTTGGTCAAATCCGCAGCCTCGCTCTCATCAAGCAATGCAAGCACCTTGCTCGCCGCTGCCTTACGAGCGTTGGCAGTAATTTTATTAAGCAGCCCTTTTCTTGCTAAGTAGTCCAAAAACTCTAGCAGGGCGTCGCGCGATCTGGGTCTCGCATCCATGGCAAATCTCCCGTCACCATCCTAATGGCTGACATCCAAATCAAAGTCAACATGATTAGTGTTAAGTTTGACGATTTTTTCGCAAAATCATTTTTTGATTGAACCGGAAACGAATGGCTTTGACGTTCGAGAGAGCCGACATCCCCGTGAAACCCAGCCTCACCCCACCGCCACACACTCAATCTCGATATCAAACTCCATCGGCCACGACGCCACCGGCACAAAGCTCCGCGCCGGCGGGTTCACGCTGAAATACCGCGCATAGACGCGATTGATCGCGTTGTAGAATCCCGAATTCACCGCGTAGATGCGCACCATCACCACGTTTTCCAGCGAGGTGCCGGCGGCTTCCAGGCAGTGTTTCAGCGCCTTCAGCGATGCGTCCGTCTGCGTTTCGATGTCGCCGCGCACCATCTCGCCGGTCACCATGTCCACCGGCGGCGTCGCCGAGATGAACACGAAGCCGTTGGCCTTCACCGCCGTCGAACAGGGCAGGCCGAGCGCGCGCACCTTGTCCGACATCACGGGCACTTCGATGACTTGTTTTTTCATAGTGGTGCTCCCCTTGTTTGGACAGGTTGGCGCCAAGCCCCCTCACCCAGCCTCCGCTTCGCTCGGCTGACCTCTCCCCGAGGGGAGAGGAGACGACCAGCGCCAGCGCTTTCCTCTTCTCCCCT
>NZ_JAFKIC010000355.1 GCF_017306585.1 Mesorhizobium sp.
CAATCTTAGCGCGATCGCTTGGACGATCGTTGTCGATGGAACGCTGATCGTGGAAACCGCGATCAAACTGCTTCTGATTTCTGCAGGGATGCTGGGTGTTGCCGGTGCAACTTGGTTAATCGCCGAAAAATGGAAACTCTGATCGGCGGCCAGATTAACTACATGCCGCATGGGCTCGGGACCATCTGGCAGGAAATGCCGGTCATCAGGATTCCGTCATTGCGCCGTCGCTCGGCATGGAGCGACGGGAAGTCTGTCGGAGGGATTTCAGTAGCGATGCGAGTCAACGATGCGGCAGTCAGTTCCGCGCTGGCGCCGGCATCCTGCAATCGCTTCCATCTCGGCTTCCCGAATAGAGCGCACTCGCGCTTTCCAAGCACATGCGCCGTTCCTGCCCAAAGCGAAGGCTTTCGGGCCTGCCTGAATATCATACCGAGCGTAATGGTCCTGACTGTGCATGGCGGTGAGAAAACCATCCAGAGAAGCGCCGGCGGTTATGCGGGTGCGGGCGGCGTAAAAGTCGTCCACTGGATAGGCTGATCCCTTTTGGGGTCGGCGAGGATGTTCGCTGTGGAGGTCTACGCGGCGGTTCGCGATTTCGTTTTCAATCAGAAGCAAAGTCGCCGGGAGGCGGCGCGGGTTTTCGGTCTGAGCCGAGACACGATCGCGAAGATGTGCCGGTTCTCGATCCCACCGGGCTATACGCGCACGAAGCCGGTCGAGAAGCCGAAGCTGGGTCCGTTGCTGCCGGTGATCGAGGCGATCCTGGATGGGGACCGGGCGTCACCGGCGAAGCAGCGTCATACGGCGAAGCGGATCTTCGAGCGGCTTCGGGACGAGCACGGTTTTGCCGGCGGCTACACGGTGGTGAAGGACCATGTCCGGCTTTGCCGGGCGCGTAGCCGGGAGACCTTCGTGCCGCTGGCGCATCCGCCCGGGCACGCCCAGGTGGACTTCGGCGAGGCGATCGCGGTGATCGGCGGGGTGCGGCAGAAGATCCACTTCTTTTGCCTGGACCTGCCGCAGTCGGATGCGTGCTTCGTGAAGGCGTATCCGCGCGAGACGACGGAAGCCTTCCTGGACGGGCATGTCTCGGCGTTCGGCTTCTTCGGCAGCGTGCCGCAGTCGGTGCTTTACGACAACACGCGCATCGCGGTGGCGAAGATCTGCGGCGACGGCCGTCGGGAGCGGACGCGGGCCTTCACGGAGCTGGTGAGCCACTATCTGTTCCGGGACCGGTTCGGGCGCCCGGGCAAGGGCAACGACAAGGGCAAGGTCGAGGGGCTGGTGAAGTATGCCCGCTCGAACTTCATGACGCCGATCCCGGTGGCGTCGAGCTTCGTCGAGCTGAACGCGATGCTGGCGGAGCGCTGCCGCCGACGACAGGATGAGCGGGCTGGCCGGCATGCCCAGACGATCGGCGAGCGGCTGGTCGCCGATCTCGGGGCCTTGCGCCCCTTGCCGACCGTGCCGCTGGAGCCGTGCGAGAAGCGTGGTGCGCGGGTCTCGTCGACGGCGCTGGTTCGATACCGGTCCAACGACTACTCGGTGCCGACGACCTATGGCTTCCAGGACGTCGTGGTGAAGGGCTTCGTCGAGGAGGTCGTCATCCTGTGCCGGGGCGAGGAGATCGCCCGGCATCCGCGCAGCTACGGGACCGGCGCCTTCGTCGCCGATCCGCTGCATTATCTGGCGCTGATCGAGGAGAAGCCGAACGCGCTCGACCAGGCGGCGGCGCTCCAGGGCTGGGACCTGCCCGAGGCCTTCCAGCACCTGCGCCATCTTCTGGAAGCGCGGATGGGCAATCGCGGCAAGCGCGAGTTCATCCAGGTGCTGCGGCTGCTGGAGGCCTTGCCGCGCGATATCGTCAGCTTTGCGGTCGGCGAGGCGATCCGGCTCGGTGCCATCGGCTTCGACGCGGTTAAGCTGATCGCGCTGGCGCGGCTGGAACGACGTCCGGCACGCCTCGACCTGGCGGCCTATCCTCACTTGCCGAAGACGGCGGTGAAGACGACCTCGGCGGCCGACTATGCCGTGCTCCTGCCGGGAGCGGCGGCATGACGAAAGAGACGCTGCCGCCGGGCACGACCTCAGGAACGCCGCAGGTTCTGCTGGCGCATCACCTCAAGCAACTGAAGCTGCCCACCGTTCTGCGCGAGTACGACAAGGTCGCGCGGGAATGCGCCCGCGACGGCGTCGATCATCCGCGCTACCTGCTGCGGCTGGTCGAGCTCGAACTGATCGACCGTGAGCGGCGCACGGTCGAGCGGCGGATCCGGGCGGCGCGGTTCCCGGCGGTGAAGAGCTTCGACACCTTCGACTTCACGGCGATCCCGAGCCTGAACAAGATGCTCGTGCTGGAGCTGGCACGCTGCGGCTACATCCTGCGCCGGGAGAACATCATCGCGCTCGGCAACAGCGGCACGGGCAAGACCCATGTCGCTCTCGCGCTCGGGCTGGCCGCTTGCCAGAAGGGCTTCTCTGTCGCCTTCGCGACGGCGGCTTCCCTGGTAAATCAGCTCCTCGAGGCCCGCGACGAGAAGCGCCTGCTCCGGCTCCAGCGCGAGTTGCAGGCGGTCAAGCTGCTGATCGTCGACGAGCTCGGCTATGTGCCGCTCTCGCCGACCGGCGCCGAGCTCTTGTTCGAGGTCTTCTCCCAGCGCTACGAGCGCGGCTCGACCATCGTCACCTCGAACTTGCCCTTCGAGGACTGGACGTCCGTCCTGGGATCGGAGCGTCTGACCGGCGCGCTGCTCGACCGGCTGACCCACCACGTCAGCATCCTGGCCATGAACGGCGACAGCTACCGCCTCAGGCAATCGGCTGGCCGCAGGCGCGCCACAGCTGCGGCGGAGCAAAACCAGGCCACCGCCGACGGTGTCGATCCCGACACCGGCGAGATCACCGCCTGATCAACCTCGGCAGCGCGATATGGCAAGGGCCCCGATCGGGGCCCTTGCCATATCCGCCAGCGCCTGACGCCAGTGGCCTGCTTTTACTCCGCCACACTGGCCTGGTTTTGCTCCGCCGTTGACACTTTTGAAGCTCAGGCTTCGCTTGGCCGAGGCGGGGACGCCGAGCGGAAATGCGACTGGATGGCGTTTGCGGTGGCCCAGAAAAAGGTCTGGGAA